>NZ_JBFPEZ010000046.1:0-23098 GCF_040838225.1 Xenorhabdus sp. SGI246 | reverse complement strand
TGACAATAGTTTTTTTGCATTTTTTTTCTGTTCGCGTTTTTTTTCAACAAAAGCGGCAAAAAAGTTCTTTTTTCACTCAATAAGTGGTGCTATTGACAACAATTTTAAAATCCATGAGGTACAACTCGAAATCTGTTAGGTATATTTTTATGTATTAAAATGTTACTTAGTTACTAAATCATCATTATTACAACATGACAGGAAATCTGATGGTCAAATCCGCACGCAGTATGTCGGGATTACCTTGGATTGCAGCGATGGCTTTTTTTATGCAATCTCTGGATGCAACAATCCTTAATACAGCACTGCCGGCAATTGCTAAAAGCCTTAACCATTCTCCACTAGCAATGCAGCCTGCTATTGTCAGTTACACTTTAACTGTAGCAATGTTGATTCCTGTCAGTGGCTGGTTGGCTGATAGGTTTGGCACCCGACTGGTTTTCATTTATGCTGTATCACTCTTTTCTTTAGGTTCTCTCGCTTGCGCATTATCCAGTTCTCTCTCCCTTTTAGTGATTTCACGCGTTGTTCAAGGGATCGGGGGCGCTATGATGATGCCAGTTGCTCGCTTAGCTTTATTACGGGCTTATCCACGTAGCGAACTGCTACCTGTTCTGAATTTTGTCACAATGCCAGGATTGCTTGGACCAATTTTAGGCCCTCTCCTTGGAGGAGTGTTAGTAACTTATGCAACATGGCATTGGATATTCATTATCAATATTCCCATCGGTTTACTGGGTATTATTTATGCCAGAAAACATATGCCTAACTTTACCATGCCAAAGAGTCCTTTTGATTTTCTGGGTTTCATAATATTCAGTTCAAGCTTAGTGATGCTGTCGGTCAGTCTGGATTTATTTGGTAATGATACGTTGTCTAATTATGTTCCGGCAGCAGTGTTAGCTGTAGGTGTCATTATGCTGTATGGGTATTGTCTCTATGCCCAAAGGCATCCCAATCCACTTATTGATCTCAAGTTATTTGAAACCAGAACATTTTCAGTTGGTATCGGCAGTAATATTGCTACCCGTTTGAGTACAGGATCACTTTCTTTTCTTATTCCACTGATGCTACAGGTAGGTTTTGGTTACTCAGCAATTATTGCAGGTATTATGATGGCACCAAATGCTATTGGTTCTATCTTGGCAAAATCTGTTGTCACCCAGATACTAGCCAGATTCGGATACAGAAATACTCTATTTTGGGTCACTGTTATTATTGGATTAATGATTACCCAGTTTTCATTACAATCACCAGCATTGTCACTCGTGTTTTTGATCATTCCTCTATTTATATTGGGAATGGTTATGTCTACACAATTTACAGCAATGAATACAATTACTCTTGGTGACTTAAATGAGGATAATGCCAGTGCTGGAAATAGTTTGCTAGCGGTGTCTCAACAGTTATCCATCAGCTTAGGTGTCACAGTCAGTGCAGCAATTCTGCGATTTTATGAGTCAGTGAGTTATGGTTCTACAATAGATCACTTTCACTATACGTTTATCACTATAGGTTCGATTACTCTGGTTTCTGCTTTTATCTTTCTGTTCTTAAATAAAGAGGATGGCAGCAACTTGGTTAAGAAAAAGCGTCCTAAAAAATGATATTGTTAACACTGAATTACAGAATCAGTAGAACATCAATGTGTTTTTGCAACAGAGTCTCTATACAGCGGAACATTCAGTTAAGTTACCTTCGGTATAAGGAGTAAACGACCATAGTCGCCACGGATTAACCCTGTGCAGCCAGAAATGCATCGATTTCACTTCGCCACGGAACAGAAGGCTGCGCACCATGACGTGTCACCGCTATTGCCGCCGCGGCATGAGCAAAACGAATCGCTGATAATATTTCTTTCCCTTCCAATAATCCCGTCACTAAAACACCATTAAATGTGTCTCCGGCTGCAATCGTATCAATGGCTTTTACTTCAAACCCGGATACAACTTTTCCTTGTTTACCTTTCTCGCTAAACCATACTCCACGGCTTCCTAGCGTGATGATAACCGTTTCGATGCCTTTATTGTGCAACGACTGAGCTGCTTTTTCGGCTCCGGTATCATCTGTTACCGAGATTCCTGTCAGATACTCTGCTTCTGTTTCATTGGGAGTGATAATATCTACTAGAGAAAGTAGCCGATCTGAGATTTTTTGGGCCGGAGCAGGATTCAAGATCACTTTGGTATTGTGTTTTTTCGCTATTTCCACAGCAAGTTGCACTGTGTCCAATGGCGTTTCAAGTTGTAGTAACAATGCCTCCGCGTCTTTAATCACTTGCTCATAACGGCGAAGATATCCTGGTGTGAGCGCACCATTCGCTCCGGCATTAATGCCAATGATATTTTCGCCCTGCTGATTGACAAAAATCAACGCTACGCCAGTTGCTTCACCAGCAATAACTTCAATAGCAGAAGTATTGATATTATCTTTCACCAGTTGTTGGAGGACCCGTTCCCCAATATCATCCTGCCCAATACAAGCAATAAATGTAATGTCAGCCCCGCAACGGCCAGCAGCAACCGCCTGATTTGCTCCCTTTCCTCCGAATGCTACCTGATACCGCTCCCCTTGCACGGTTTCACCCGGCTGAGGAAATGATTTGAGATTCAAGATGTGATCGACATTGATACTACCCATCACGGCCAGTTTTGCCATACTCATTGCATTTATTCCTGCTAAATAATTTCTGCTTAATAACAATACAGCGATCAAAACTGATAACCGTACGATAACAAAGATTATTTTTTGATAGCCAATTCCAATTCAACGGGAATATGGCATCAATTTTTTACCTTTTAGTATATTGCCTTCAATCTGATCCGCCAAAATGGCAGCTCTGGCTTGTATTTCTTGAACAATTATTATCAATACAGACATTAAATCAGGTATCCCCTGAATAGACTCAGGACAACAAAAGCTCAATAAACTCTCATTAAAGTCTTTGCATAGAATACATTTTACCTATAAATAAATAGAGATAATTATTCAAACTGCGGCGTTCACGGTATGCAATTGGTTGAGAAAATATCCCAGTTAAGCCAGTATCTGGAAAGTGGGCTATATGAAAGACGGCAGGCTATTCGTCTTTGTCTGCTGGCAGCCTTATGTGGAGAAAGTGTTTTTCTTCTTGGCCCGCCGGGGATAGCCAAAAGTCTGATAGCACGTCGGCTAAAATTTGCGTTTCAGCGTGCTCATGCCTTTGAATATTTAATGACACGCTTTTCCACTCCAGAAGAAATTTTCGGTCCCCTTTCTATTCAAGCACTCAAAGATGAAGGGCGTTACCAACGCCTTACTGAAGGTTATTTACCAGAAGCAGAAATTGTTTTTCTAGATGAAATCTGGAAAGCGGGACCGGCCATTTTGAATACGTTGCTGACAGCAATTAATGAAAAAAAATTCAGAAATGGTAACCAGGAAGAACAGTTACCAATGAGGCTGTTGATCACCGCTTCCAATGAACTGCCTGATGCCGATAAGAGTCTGGAAGCTCTTTATGATCGCCTATTGATCCGCCTCTGGCTGGACAATATTCAAGAAAAGAAAAACTTTCGTGCTCTACTCACCGATCACCGTGATGAAAACTCTAACCCTGTACCGGATCATTTTCAAATTACAGATGAAGAGTTTGATCAATGGCAGGAGAAAATAAGCCATATCTCTTTGCCGGATCCTATTTTCGAGTTGATCTATCAATTACACCAGCAAATTAATGCTACAGAAAATGTCCCCCGCGTTTCAGATCGCCGATGGAAAAAGTCCATTCGTTTGCTACAAGCCAGTGCATTTTTCAGTGGAAGAAACCGTATATCTCCACTGGATCTGGTGTTACTAAAAAATTGCCTGTGGCACGATCTAAATAGTTTAAAATATCTGCCACAATTCCTGCATAACTTACTGATAGAACAAGCTTATCAACAACGTGCCTTGATGCAAAAAATGGATGAACTATACCAACAGTGGGTAAACTCCAGACAAGATGAAAATCATCATTTCCCCTTGCAACTAATCACGAAATCATCATTTTTGGGTCGTCATACACACTATACTCTCCCGGAAAATATCCATGAAAAAAAGCTGACACTATTTCTGTATCCTTCATTAAATCTACATGATCTTACTGTTAACTTTATCGAAATAGATAAAAGCGCACTGGAAAATTCGCTTAAAAATAATAATGGAGTATTGCTTATCCGATTAAACGGAATAGGTTTTCCACTAAAAATTCCTTTTGAAATCAATGAAAAAAATCAGATTGAAATTCTAGATACCAGCCGAAACAGTGCAGTTTTATGCCGATTTGAGCAACAGATAATTCAGGAAGAAAAGGTAAAGGCGCAATGGAATGCAAAATGGCTTTCTATACATGACGAAATTCAACAACAACATCAATTATTTAACCAACATCAACCCTGCTTATTTATAGAAGAACACTGGATTGCCAATATTGAGCAAAGTTTTCTCCAATTAACCGAAAGGTTAAAACAGCTACGATCAAAAGTGGGGTAGTAATTATGCTAGCCTTAACAACACTTGATCTTTTGCTCGCCATTAATGAAGGTGAATTGATAGAGGAAACTATTTCAACGCTATTAAGCTCCCCTCAATTGGTCGCTTTCTGTAAAAAATTCCCCAATTTAAAAAAATCATTGCAGAAAGACACTCCAGACTGGCAACAAACATTACGGCAAAGGCTCAAAGATGCCATGATTCCTGTTCCTTTGGCTGAAGAATTTCAGTTATATCAACAAATAGCAATCACAGAATCTGCTGTTTTTTATCGGCAACTTCCTCAGCTTGTCGAAAAACTCCAGCAAATCCAGTCTCCTTTTGCTAATGATGCTTTCACGTTGTGCGAAACATTATCTCAGCACAGCCATGCAGGACATATGTTGTTTATTCAACTCTGGCGCAATAGCTTGATCCTACAGGTCACAAAATTTCACAGGATACTGCTGGAACAAGAAAAAGATCAGTTGCTGGCAGAACTCCAGAAACGATTGGAGCTCACCAGTAACCTCAATCCAATATTTAATGAAAATGATCGTGCTGCGGGACGATTATGGGATATGAGCAAAGGACAACTTCATCTGGCAGCATATAAAATATCATTAATCACTCAATATGCTGAATTCCTCAAGCAACAATCTGAATTGGAAAAGATGGCTCAATTATTAGGCCGTAACCAAGCTGCTAAATCAATTCCAAAAAATAGTGCTGTCCTGGAAGCTTTCCCCAAAATTGAACGTATGCCAGATACTGTACCGGAACAGGTAAATGGACTCCAACAGAGTGACGATATCCTGAGACTTTTACCCACAGAGCTGGCCATGTTGGGGATTAAGGATCTGGAGTATGACTTTTATCGTCGGCTGATAGAAAAAAAATTACTAACTTATCGCCTACAAGGGGATAACTGGCAAACAAAAACCGTATTAAAACCCGTTATTCACCATAACAATGAAGAACAACCCCAGGGACCATTTATTGTCTGTGTAGATACTTCTGGATCGATGGGAGGGTTCAATGAGCGTTGTGCCAAAGCATTTTGTCTGGCCTTGATGCGTATTGCTCTGGCAGATAACCGTCAATGCCATATCATATTGTTCTCCACAGAGATCATTCATTATGACTTAACATCACAAGATGGGCTGACTCAGGCTGTACATTTTCTGGGACAAACTTTTAGAGGGGGAACCGATCTGGCTTTCTGTCTTAAAACAGTAACGGAGAAAATGAAAGAGTCTATCTGGAGAAATGCTGACACTGTTGTTATTTCGGATTTCATTGCCCAGCGTTTGCCGGAAGAGCTAATCCATCAGATACAAAGCCTGCAACAGCACCAAAAACACCGCTTCCATGCGGTATCCCTGTCCAATTATGGGAAGCCCGGTATCATGCAGATATTTGATCATATTTGGCGCTTTGATACCGGAATTACAAGCCGTTTACTGCGGAGATGGCGGCATTGAGCCAAAAACCATCCGACTAAAATTTATAATACAGCCTTACAGAACACCCTCAACAGATTCAATGATCTCCGGTGACCAAACACCACACTGAACCTGACCAATGTGTGCCATTTGCAGCAGCAACATCACTAAGCGAGATTGGCCAATACCACCACCGATGGTCTGTGGCATATCACCTTTTAGCAAAGATTGATGCCAGTCGTATTGCAAACGCTCTTCGTCACCAGTCAGTAAAAGCTGACGTTCCAGTGCTTCAACATCAACACGGATACCCATTGAAGAAATTTCAAACGCATCCTGCAAAACAGGGTTCCAGACGATAATGTCACCGTTCAGCCCTAAAAAACCATCACTGTTTGGTGTCGTCCAATCGTCGTAATCCGGTGCACGAACATCATGTGCCTGGCCATCAGACAACTTACCGCCGATCCCCATCAGGAAAATAGCACCAAATTCTTTGGCTGCTTCACGCTCACGACCTTTAGCATCCAGACCAGGATAACGTTTCAGAAGCTCTTCACTGTGAATGAAGTGAATTTGATCTGGCAGGAACGGTGCCAGACCAAATTCCTTACTGACTGCTTGTTGTGTTTCTTTTATCGCTTCGTAGATTTTACCTACTGTCTGTTTTAGATAGTCGAGTGAACGGTGACCTTCACCAACCACTTTTTCCCAATCCCACTGATCAACAAAGACCGAATGGATAGGAGTCAGGCGATCCTCATCAGGACGCAAAGCTTTCATGTGAGTATACAATCCTTGTTCTGCTTGAAAACCAAAGCGACCTAATGTCTTGCGTTTCCATTTAGCCAAAGAATGAACCACTTCAAAAGTGGCATCAGGCAATGTCTTAACTTTCACCTGTACGGCTTTCTCGTGGCCTGACAAGTTGTCCTGAGTCCCATCACCAAGACGGCTCAAAATAGGCCCCTGCACTTCGATTAAACCAAGCTGCTTCTCTAGCAGGCGTGAAAAGTAAGATTTCACAAAACTAATTTGTTGCTGTTTTTCAATAAAGGATGTTTTCATGATGCGACTCTCAAAATTTTTTAGTGACCCTGTGTCCTGTTGATATAGATTAAGCAACAAAATGGAGTGTAAATTCAATATCTGATAATAAAAATATCCAATAAGATTTATAAACGATAATTTTTACACTATAAAAATGAATATCATTCAAAAATAGGGATTAAAAATGGCAGAAATTTATCAGATCGACAATTTAGACCGTGACATCCTTCACGCTTTGATGGATAACGCACGTACACCTTATGCAGAATTAGCCAAAAAATTCGCAGTCAGCCCAGGGACAATTCATGTCCGTGTGGAAAAAATGAAACAGGCAGGGATTATTTCAGGTACTCGAGTTGATATCAGTGCTAAACAATTAGGGTTCGATGTGTGCTGTTTTATCGGTATTATCCTGAAAAGTGCTAAGGATTATCCGGCTGCATTACAGAAACTCGATAAGCTGGATGAAGTGGTTGAAGTTTATTACACCACTGGACATTACAGTATATTTATCAAGGTAATGTGTCGTTCTATCGAATCCCTCCAGGATGTACTTATCAACAAGATCCAGACTATTGAAGAAATTCAGTCAACAGAGACGTTGATCTCCCTGCAAAACCCGATCATGAGGACAATCAGACCCTGAAATAAAAAGTAAATAACCACATTATCCACAAGTAGATCCCAGAAGATTCACAACGTACAATAGTTGTTCTTTAACGTTAGCAAGGATCACGATGAGCACAATGATAACTTTAATCAGCGGTAGTACTATGGGTAGTGCTGAATACGTTGCTGAACACATGGCTGAGATTTTGGAAGATCACAATTTTTCAACAAAAGTGCTACACGGCCCTTCATTAGATGATCTTCCTCTGGAAGGGCTGTGGCTTGTAGTCACATCAACACATGGAGCTGGCGATTTACCAGAAAACCTACAACCTTTCGCAGATGCGATCATACAACAGCAACCTGATCTCAGCCGTGTGACATTTGGTGCAGTAGGTATTGGTAGTTCTGAATACGACACATTCTGTGGGGCTATAAGATCATTAGAACAATTATTGGAAGATCACAAAGCAAAAAGGATCGGCGATCGACTGGAAATAGACATCCAACAACACGAAATACCCGAAGATCCAGCCGAAGAATGGGTCAAAGAATGGGCAAAGTTACTCTGATCAGATTAAAAATATAGCGATCAACTGTGGATAACTTTGATAAAAAGCAGGGGTTAACTCGTAGTTATCCATTTAATAACTGAGTTGCAATCCATCACCTGTGAATAACATGGCTTTTAGATCCCAGCTTATACTCCGTTGGATCACGGATCATTCACAACAAATGATCCTTTTCAGCATTATGATCTTTCGATAGAAAATTCACTTATCCACAGATGATCATGATCCTAATAAAAGATCCAATAAAGAGATCTTTAAATAAAAAGATCTTATTTTAAGTAAAGGTGATCAACTCCTACTTGGTCTAACGTCTAAACTTGAGTAGAATTCTCTTCCCCAATGCAAATTCATACGAAGCATTCTTACAATTAAAGGTCCGCACATGTTTTATCCAGAACATTTTGACGTCATCATTATCGGCGGTGGTCACGCTGGTACTGAAGCAGCAATGGCAGCCGCACGTATGGGGCGTCAAACCTTATTACTGACTCACAATATTGATACTTTGGGCCAGATGTCGTGTAATCCAGCTATTGGTGGGATCGGTAAAGGGCATCTGGTAAAAGAGATCGATGCACTTGGCGGTCTGATGGCAAAAGCAACCGATTTAGCGGGTATTCAGTTCAGAACACTCAATGCCAGTAAAGGCCCAGCCGTTCGAGCTACACGTGCACAAGCAGATCGTGTATTATATCGACAAGCTGTAAGAACTGCATTGGAAAACCAATCTAACTTAATGATCTTCCAGCAATCCGTTGAAGATCTTATCGTTGAAAACGATGCCGTTACCGGTGTTGTTACACGTATGGGTTTGAAATTTAAGGCAAAGTCTGTCGTTTTGACAGTAGGCACTTTCCTTGACGGAAAAATTCATATTGGTTTAGAAAATTACAGTGGTGGACGGGCAGGTGATCCTCCTGCAATCGCTTTATCACATCGTTTACGTGAATTACCTCTGCGTGTTTCTCGCCTGAAAACAGGCACTCCACCTCGTATCGATGCTCGAACCATTGATTTTAGCCAGCTTGAACAACAATTCGGTGATAACCCAACACCTGTATTCTCGTTCATGGGCAACATGGATCAACACCCGCAACAGATCCCATGCTATATCACTCATACCAACGAAAAAACCCATACAGTGATCCGGAATAATTTGGATCGCAGCCCGATGTATGCGGGAATCATCGAAGGGATCGGCCCACGTTATTGTCCTTCTATTGAAGATAAAGTCATGCGTTTCGCAGATCGGAACGCGCATCAGATCTTCCTTGAACCAGAAGGACTCACCAGCAACGAAATCTATCCGAATGGGATTTCAACCAGCCTGCCATTTGACGTACAAATGCAGATCGTTCACTCCATGAAAGGAATGGAAAATGCACGTATTGTTCGTCCGGGTTATGCGATCGAATATGATTTCTTTGATCCACGTGATTTAAAACAAACACTGGAAAGTAAATTTATTAACGGTCTTTTCTTTGCCGGACAGATCAACGGAACAACAGGTTATGAAGAAGCAGCAGCACAAGGATTGCTGGCAGGCCTAAACGCTGCCCGTCATGCCACAGGTGAAGAAGGATGGTTCCCCCGTCGTGATCAAGCCTATATTGGTGTTCTGGTTGATGATCTGTGCACATTAGGAACAAAAGAGCCTTACCGGATGTTCACATCACGTGCAGAATATCGTTTGATGTTACGTGAAGACAATGCAGATCTTCGTCTGACTGAGAAAGGTCGTGAACTGGGGTTAGTTGATGATCTGCGTTGGGAACATTATTCCCACAAAGTTGAAATGATCGAACAAGAACGCCAGCGTTTACGCGATATCTGGGTTCATCCAAAATCTGACAATTTGGATGAAATCAATCAAGTGCTGAAAACACCATTGTCGAAAGAAGCTAATGGTGAAGATTTACTGCGTCGCCCGGAAATGAACTACGAATTGCTGACATCAATGCCACGTTTTGCACCAGGGCTGACAGAGCCTCAGGCGGCAGATCAGGTTGAGATTCAAGTAAAATATGAAGGTTATATTGCCCGTCAGCAAGAAGAGATCGAAAAACAATTGCGCAATGAAAACACGGCATTACCTGTCGATCTGGATTATAAACATGTTAGTGGGCTTTCTAATGAAGTTGTTGCAAAACTAAATGACCATAAACCAAGTTCAATTGGTCAAGCTTCACGTATCTCTGGTATCACTCCAGCAGCGATCTCCATCTTACTGGTATGGCTGAAAAAACAGGGTTTATTGCGCCGTAGCGCCTAAGAGGACAAAGTTTTGCTTAACAAATTGGAATCTCTGTTGGCGAAGACCGACATTGTCTTATCGTTGGAGCAGAAACAACAGCTTATTGCTTATGTAGATATGCTCAACAAATGGAATAAGGCTTACAATCTGACATCTATTCGGGAGCCTGAGCAGATGTTAGTCCGGCATATCATGGATAGTATTATCGTTAATCCATTCTTACAGGGAACACGATTTATTGATGTCGGTACGGGGCCTGGTTTGCCAGGCATTCCTTTAGCGATTGTACGACCTGATTCTCATTTCACCTTATTGGATAGTTTAGGAAAACGGGTTCGTTTTTTGCGCCAAGTTCAACATGAATTAGGGCTTAATAACATTGAACCAGTACAGACCAGGGTAGAAGAGTTTATTCCTGAAGTACTTTTCAATGGCGTGATCAGCAGAGCTTTTGCATCCTTACAAGATATGTTGTCATGGTGTCATCATCTTCCTGAAACTAATAATGGGCGTTTTTATGCTCTGAAAGGTATGTTGCCGGAAGATGAACTGGCTCAATTACCTTTAGGTGTCAGTCTTGATACCGTGGTCCCTCTGCAAATACCAGAACTAGAAGGTCAGCGTCATTTGGTTGTACTTAAACAAAACTGACTTTGCTGTTTATCAATAAAAGATTGAATAATTAGTAACGCCGACCATTGTTATATTGTTACGGGTGTTACTAATTATATACCTCTATCGTTTCATTTTTATTTACGGATAGATCACAGAAAAATAACCTTCATTTTATATTGAGCAAATTGTTCTTTCTAAGAAGGGGTATCCATTTTCTTTATAAATAAATTTTAGAGAAAGTGTGAAAAATAAACCTTTAAGATTTCTTAGTGATATATCAGATAAAAATTGATAGCTATAATATTAATTGTTTGATTTTATATGAAAAAATAAATGATTTTCATCACATATTTAATGGTTAGTGGTATTAATGTTTTAATTTAGTGTGATATGTATCACGTTCAATTTTTGAGGCGATAGATTAATCGTTACAAAATATTAAATGGTATTTGTGAGCAATCTACCATCAAAGTTAGAAATTTAAATAATTATTCACTTTTTCGCTACTTATGGATTGAATTCATTTTGGCTGCCCGTATAATTTGCACGTTTTTGTCACTTGACACTCTTAAACAAAGACAGTTTTATACAACATTCAGCAAAGCTTGATATGCAATGATGTACTTCAGGGAGAAAACAAAAGTCATGTCTGTATCCCTTTATAGCGGTAGAATTGCACTGAAACTGTTACTTTTGCAGTTAATGACTTTTGTTATTCTCAGTGCGGCTTTTTATACCAGAAGTATCGAATGGGGTGTTTCTGCTTTTGCTGGTGGGTTGGCATATTGGCTACCAAACGTCATTTTTATGCTGCTTACCCACTTCCAAAAGGCAAAAGAACGAAATGTTCCTGTACGTATTGCATGGTTCTTCGCTATTGGGGAAGGGGCTAAGGTTATCATTTCGATAGCTATGCTGATAGTTGCCTTAGGGGTGTTCAAGGCGGCATTTGCACCACTTGGTGTGGCCTATTTAGCGGTGCTGATTGTGCAGATCATCGCACCTGCCGTAATGAACGGTTAGTGTTTTTAACAATAAAAGGGTAAAAAGCATCATGTCTGCATCAGGAGAAGTTTCAACTTCAGAGTACATAAGTCACCACCTGAGACACCTTCAGTTAGACTTACGTACTTTTGAGTTGGTCAATCCCCACGCTAGTGGCTATGAAGCGACGTTCTGGACGTTGAACATTGACTCGCTTTTTTTCTCCGTCGTATTAGGGATGTTGTTTCTGTTTGTATTCAGGAGAGTCGCGGTTCGCGCTACTGATGGCGTACCGGGTAAATTCCAGACTGCAATAGAAATGATTATCGGTTTCGTTGATAACACTGTACGTGATATGTATCACGGGAAGAGCAAAGTCATTGCCCCTTTGGCTTTGACTGTGTTCGTCTGGGTGTTGTTGATGAACGCGTTGGATTTGCTGCCAATCGATTTCATTCCTTTGATCGGTGAACGTGTCTTCGGCTTGCCTGCTCTGCGTATTGTTCCAACAGCAGATGTTAGTGTCACCTTGTCGATGGCGCTTGGCGTCTTTGTCCTCATCCTGTTCTATAGCATTAAGATGAAAGGAATTGGTGGTTTTGCGAAGGAGCTGACATTGCAGCCTTTCAATCATCCCCTGTTTATTCCGATTAACTTAATTCTGGAAGGGGTCAGCTTGCTGTCTAAGCCTATATCACTCGGTCTGCGACTGTTTGGTAATATGTATGCTGGCGAACTGATCTTTATTCTTATTGCGGCTCTCTTACCGTTTTGGTCACAGTGGATACTCAGCCTGCCGTGGGCTATTTTTCACATACTGATTATTACGTTACAAGCCTTTATTTTCATGGTTCTGACGATCGTTTATCTGTCGATGGCATCTGAAGAGCATTAATTTCTATCAATCATTAATAATGTTTTAACTGAAACAAACTGGAGACTGTCATGGATATAAACATGGATCTGCTGTACATAGCTGCCGCTATTCTAATGGGTTTGGCTGCTATCGGTGCTGCGATCGGTATCGGCATCCTTGGGGGCAAATTCTTGGAAGGCGCTGCTCGTCAGCCTGATCTGATCCCTCTGCTGCGTACTCAGTTCTTTATCGTTATGGGTCTGGTTGACGCCATCCCGATGATCGCTGTGGGTCTGGGCTTGTATATGATGTTCGCTGTCGGTACCAAGTAACTAACAGAACTGAAAATTACGCCGATTCATTAATTGAAATAGAGGTATTGTGCCGTGAATATTAACGCAACAATCCTCGGCCAGGCCATCGCGTTTGTCCTGTTTGTTTTGTTCTGTATGAAGTATGTATGGCCACCAATCATGGCGGCCATTGAAAAGCGTCAGAAAGAGATTGCTGACGGTTTGGCTTCAGCAGAGCGTGCTAAAAAGAACCTGGACTTAGCGCAAGCCAATGCGACCGACCAACTGAAAAAAGCGAAAGCAGATGCGCAAGCTATCATCGAGCAGGCTAACAAACAAAAAGCCCAGATTATTGATGATGCCAGAGCAGAAGCTGAGCTGGAACGTAACAAAATTGTAGCGCAGGCTTATGCTGAAGTTGAAGCTGAACGCAAGCGCGCTCGTGAAGAGCTACGTAAACAGGTTGCGATGTTGGCTATCGCAGGTGCCGAGAAAATCATCGAACGTTCCGTGGATGAAGCTGCTAACAGCGACATCGTTGATAAACTGGTCGCTGAACTGTAAGGAGGGAGGGGCATGTCTGAATTCGCTACTGTAGCTCGCCCCTACGCCAAAGCAGCTTTTGACTTTGCTGTGGAACACCAATCTCTCGAACATTGGCAGAACATGCTGGCGTTCGTTGCTGAGGTAACTCGTAATGAGCAGGTTGGTGAGCTGCTTTCCGGTTCATTGGCACCGGAAACGTTAGCCAATACCTTTATCACCATTTGTGGTGAGCAGGTAGATGAGCATGCTCGTAACTTTATTCGTGTAATGGCAGAAAATGGTCGCTTGCTGGTGTTGCCAGAAGTCTTCCAGCAATTTATCCAATTGCGTGCATCACTGGAATCAACTATCGATGTTGAAGTGATATCTGCATCCGAACTAAATGAACAGCAGCAGGCTAAAATTTCTGCGGCGATGGAAAAACGTCTGTCACGCAAAGTAAAGCTGAATTGCAAAATTGACAAGTCTGTTATTGCCGGCGTGATTATCCGTGCGGGTGACATGGTGATCGATGGCAGTATTCGTGGCCGTCTGGATCGTTTAACAGACGTCTTGCAGTCTTAAGGGGACTGGAGCATATGCAACTGAATTCCACCGAAATCAGCGAACTGATCAAACAGCGTATTGCTCAGTTCAATGTCGTGAGCGAAGCTCACAATGAAGGTACGATTGTTTCCGTTAACGACGGTATCATTCGTATCCACGGTTTAGCCGATGTCATGCAGGGTGAAATGATCTCTCTGCCTGGCAACCGTTATGCAATTGCACTGAACCTGGAGCGTGACTCCGTTGGTGCTGTTGTGATGGGCCCGTATGCTGACTTGGCCGAAGGCATGAAAGTCAAGTGTACTGGTCGTATTTTGGAAGTACCTGTTGGTCGTGGTCTGCTTGGTCGTGTTGTTAATACACTGGGTGAGCCAATTGATGGTAAAGGCGCTGTTGAGCATGATGGTTTCTCACCTGTTGAAGTCATTGCTCCGGGCGTTATTGATCGTCAATCCGTTGATCAGCCTGTCCAGACAGGTTACAAATCTGTTGATGCCATGATCCCAATCGGCCGTGGTCAGCGTGAGCTGGTTATCGGTGACCGTCAGACCGGTAAAACTGCTCTGGCTATCGATGCGATCATCAACCAACGTGATTCCGGTATCAAATGTATCTATGTTGCGATTGGTCAGAAAGCATCAACCATTGCTAATGTAGTTCGTAAACTGGAAGAGCACGGCGCACTGGAAAACACAATTGTTGTTGTTGCATCTGCTTCAGAGTCTGCGGCATTGCAATATCTGGCACCATACTCCGGCTGTGCGATGGGTGAATACTTCCGCGATCGTGGGGAAGATGCCCTGATTGTTTACGATGACCTGTCTAAACAGGCTGTTGCTTACCGTCAGATTTCTCTGTTGCTGCGTCGTCCACCTGGACGTGAAGCATTCCCAGGTGACGTTTTCTACCTGCATTCCCGTCTGCTGGAACGTGCAGCGCGTGTTAGCGCTGACTATGTAGAAAAATTCACTAATGGTGAAGTGAAAGGCCAAACCGGTTCTCTGACTGCGCTGCCAATCATCGAAACCCAGGCTGGTGACGTTTCTGCATTCGTACCAACAAACGTTATCTCAATCACTGATGGTCAGATCTTCCTTGAATCTGCCCTGTTCAACGCAGGTATTCGTCCGGCAGTTAACCCAGGGATTTCTGTATCCCGTGTAGGTGGTGCTGCTCAGACCAAGATTATCAAGAAACTGTCTGGTGGTATCCGTACAGCTCTGGCTCAGTATCGTGAACTGGCGGCATTCTCCCAGTTTGCATCTGATTTGGATGATGCGACTCGTAAGCAGTTGGATCACGGTCAGAAAGTGACTGAACTGCTGAAACAGAAACAGTATCAGCCAATGTCAATTGCACAACAGGCTCTGTCTCTGTTTGCTGCTGAGCGTGGCTATCTGGAAGATGTCGAAATCGCGAAAGTGGTCAGTTTCGAATCTGCGCTGTTGGCATATGCCAGCCATGAACATGCTGATCTTCTGAAAGAGATTGACCAGTCTGGCGATTACAACGGAGAGATTGAAGCGAAGCTGAAAGCTCTGTTGGATTCCTTCAAGGCGACTCAGTCCTGGTAACACTATTCGGCCCTGTTTAATTGAACACGGGCCGTCTGGTTGAATTCGGAGAAGCAGAAATGGCCGGCGCAAAAGAGATACGTACCAAAATCGCCAGTGTGCAAAACACGCAGAAAATCACTAAAGCGATGGAAATGGTCGCCGCGTCCAAAATGCGTAAAACGCAGGATCGCATGGCGGCCAGCCGTCCTTATGCAGAGACCATTCGCAGTGTGATTGGACACCTTGCGTTAGGGAATCTGGAATACAAACACCCATACCTTGAAGAGCGTGAAGTAAAACGCGTTGGGTACGTGGTTGTTTCGACTGACCGTGGTTTATGTGGCGGTTTGAACATTAACTTGTTCAAAAAATTGCTGATAGAAATGAAAGACTGGTCTGATAAAAAAGTCCAGGTTGATTTGGCACTTATTGGATCAAAAGCGGTTTCTTTCTTTTCTTCTGTTGGTGGCAACATTGTTGCCCAGGTAACAGGGATGGGAGATAACCCATCATTGTCCGAGTTAATCGGGCCAGTCAGCGTCATGATGCAAGCATATGACGAAGGGCGTCTGGATAAACTGTATATAGTGACAAACAAGTTCAACAATACAATGTCTCAGGTTCCGACAATCACTCAGTTATTGCCTCTGCCAGCCGGAGACGATGAAACACTGAAGAAGAAGTCCTGGGATTATCTGTATGAACCTGATCCTAAGGCGCTGTTGGATACCCTGCTGCGCCGCTATATAGAATCGCAAGTTTATCAGGGCGTCGTTGAAAACCTGGCTAGTGAACAGGCCGCACGAATGGTAGCGATGAAAGCCGCAACTGATAATGGCGGTAACCTGATCAAAGAGTTGCAGTTGGTTTACAACAAGGCTCGTCAGGCCAGCATCACTCAGGAACTCACCGAAATCGTTTCGGGTGCTTCTGCGGTTTAATAGCTAGGTTTACGAATTACGTAGAGGATTCAAGATGGCTACTGGAAAGATTATCCAGGTAATCGGCGCCGTGGTGGACGTCGAATTTCCTCAGGACAACGTACCAAAAGTGTACGATGCTCTTGAGGTCAAAAACGGTGAAGAAAAACTGGTGCTGGAAGTTCAGCAGCAGTTAGGCGGCGGTATCGTTCGCTGTATTGCAATGGGCACCTCTGATGGCCTGCGCCGCAACTTAGACGTAGTTGATTTGGGGCATCCAATTGAAGTACCAGTAGGTGAAGCGACACTGGGTCGTATCATGAACGTACTGGGTGATCCAATTGATATGAAAGGTGAGATTGGCGAAAAAGAGCGCTGGTCAATTCACCGTACTGCACCAACCTATGAAGAGTTGTCTAACTCTCAGGAACTGCTGGAAACCGGTATTAAGGTTATGGACTTGATCTGCCCATTCGCAAAAGGGGGTAAGGTTGGTCTGTTCGGTGGTGCGGGCGTAGGTAAAACCGTTAACATGATGGAATTGATCCGTAACATCGCGGTCGAACACTCCGGTTACTCTGTATTTGCTGGTGTCGGTGAACGTACCCGTGAAGGTAACGACTTCTATCATGAAATGACGGATTCAAACGTACTGGACAAAGTATCTCTGGTATACGGCCAGATGAATGAGCCACCAGGAAACCGTCTGCGTGTTGCTCTGACTGGTCTGACTATGGCGGAAAAATTCCGTGATGAAGGCCGTGACGTTCTGTTGTTCGTCGATAACATTTATCGTTATACCCTGGCAGGTACAGAAGTATCAGCACTGTTGGGTCGTATGCCATCTGCGGTAGGTTATCAGCCAACACTGGCGGAAGAGATGGGTGTTCTGCAAGAACGTATCACCTCAACCAAAACGGGTTCAATCACTTCTGTGCAGGCTGTTTACGTTCCTGCGGATGACTTGACTGACCCATCACCAGCAACAACCTTTGCTCACTTGGACGCAACTGTTGTATTGAGCCGTCAGATCGCCTCTCTGGGTATTTACCCTGCTGTTGATCCTCTGGATTCAACCAGCCGTCAGCTTGACCCACTTGTTGTTGGTCAAGAGCACTATGATGTTGCTCGTGGTGTTCAGTCAATCCTGCAACGTTATCAGGAATTGAAAGACATTATCGCCATTCTGGGTATGGATGAACTGTCAGAAGATGACAAACTGGTTGTTGCTCGTGCTCGTAAGATCCAGCGCTTCCTGTCTCAGCCATTCTTCGTTGCAGAAGTATTTACCGGTTCACCAGGTAAGTTCGTTCCTCTGAAAGACACTATCCGTGGCTTCAAAGGCATCCTGAACGGTGATTATGACCACCTGCCAGAGCAGGCGTTCTACATGGTTGGTACCATCGAAGAAGCTGTGGAAAAAGCGAAAAAGCTTTAATACGGCTGACGGGAGGTTGATATGGCTGCAATGACGTTCTCCCTGAACGTAGTCAGCGCTGAAAAACTAATGTTTGAAGGGCTGGTACAGAAAATTCAGGTGACTGGCAGTGAAGGTGAGTTGGGTATTTATCCTCAGCACACACCGCTGCTTACTGCCATAAAACCGGGCATGATACGTATTGTTAAGCAGTTTGGTGAAGAAGAGTTTATCTACCTGTCAGGTGGTATTCTGGAAGTTCAGCCAAACGGCGTGATCGTACTGGCCGATACAGCGATCCGTGGTAAGGATTTGGATGAAGCCAAAGTGCTTGAAGCCAAGCGCAAGGCGGAAGAACATATCCGTAACTCCCATGGCGATGTTGATTATGCTCAGGCATCTGCTGAATTGTCGAAAGCGATTGCAAAACTTCGTGTAATCGAGCTGACGAAAAAGCTGATGTAGGATTGACCCGATAAATTTCAGGTTTCAGCCGCACAAGCTATAACTTGAAAAATAAAGGGAACAGGCAGTAGATAAAAAGCCAGTTAGCTTTACTAACTGGCTTTTTTGCATTACGAAATATGTAGCAATTTATTTCGTAAACAGGTTTACTTTCATACTTAAGATTAGAATTGTCAGGTTTCTTATGTCTATTACACCCCAAGCAATTGTTCCTAATCCAGTTACTCCTAAGCTGATGAGTGCAAAAAGTGTTGTTATTCTGGCTGCTGGAAAGGGAACTCGGATGTATTCTGACCTCCCTAAAGTTTTGCACTTATTGGCAGGCAAGCCGATGGTTCAGCATGTTATTGATACAGCAATGGCATTGGGTGCCCAGCAAGTTCACCTGGTGTATGGGCATGGTGGTGATTTGATGAAACAAACACTTGCAAACCAAAAAATTGCTGACCAAAAACTAAATTGGGTACTGCAAGCAGAACAGTTAGGTACTGGTCATGCTATGCAGCAGGCAGCACCACACTTTGCGGATGATGAAGATATTCTGATCCTCTATGGTGATGTGCCTCTGATTGCTAAAGATACGTTAGAGCGTCTTATCGAGGCTAAGCCAAAAGGTGGTATTGGTTTATTGACTGCTATTTTGGATAATCCAACCGGATATGGCCGTATTATTCGTGAAAATGACGAAGTGACAGGCATTATCGAACAAAAAGATGCAACTGACGAACAGCGTAAAATTAACGAAATTAACACCGGTATCTTGGTAGCAAATGGTGGTGATTTGAAACGCTGGTTATCCAAATTGGAAAACAATAATGCGCAGGGTGAATATTACCTCACTGATGTTATTGCACTCGCACATAAAGAAGGCCGTCAGATAAAAGCAGTTCATCCAAGCCGTTTAAGTGAAATGGAAGGGGTCAATAATCGTCTTCAACTTTCTGCATTGGAACGTATTTACCAGTCTGAGCAGGCGGAAAAATTATTGCTGGCAGGCGTCATGTTACTGGATCCGGCGCGTTTTGATTTGCGCGGAACACTAGAACATGGCCGCGATATCACTATTGATACCAATGTGATTATTGAAGGTCATGTTGTATTGGGGAATAACGTTCAGATAGGCTCTGGCTGTATTCTGAAAAATTGCGTTATTAGTGATGGCGCAGTCATTAGCCCTTATACTGTCATTGAAGATTCTGAAATCGGCTCTGAATGTACTGTGGGGCCTTTTGCTCGTTTACGTCCAGGTTCTAAACTGGCGGAAAAAGCACATGTTGGCAATTTCGTGGAAATGAAAAAATCCTCCCTCGGCTTAGGTTCTAAGGCGGGGCACCTGACTTATCTTGGTGATTCTGAAATTGGCAATAATGTAAATATCGGTGCAGGAACCATTACCTGTAACTATGATGGGGCTAATAAATTCAAGACCATTATTGGCGATGACGTATTTGTGGGTTCTGATACCCAACTTGTTGCACCTGTAAACGTTGCTAAAGGTGCGACTATCGGAGCAGGAACCACGGTAACAAAAGATGTTGCTGAGAATGAGCTGGTCATCAGTCGTGTCAGGCAAACTCATATTCAGGGATGGAAACGTCCCGTTAAGAAAAAATAAAATATATACATAATAAAAATCCCCATCTCTACCAAGCTCGGGGGCCGGCAAAGCCAGAACGCGATTTGCCGTAAGACAATCAGGTTGTACGACATAAAAAGGGCGTTGATTAGCCCTGTTTTTAGGAATGAAACACATGTGTGGAATCGTTGGTGCAGTAGCACAGCGTGATATAGCAGAAATATTGATCGAAGGTCTTCGTCGTCTGGAGTACCGTGGCTATGATTCTGCGGGTATGGCCGTTGTCGATAGCGAAAATCAGCTAACTCGTCTGCGTGAAGTGGGCAAAGTACAAATGCTGGCTGATGAAGCGGATAAACAGCCTGTTATCGGTGGTACAGGTATTGCTCATACTCGTTGGGCGACACACGGAGAACCAAGCGAGCGCAACGCGCATCCTCATGTTTCTGAACATATTGCGGTTGTACATAACGGTATTATTGAAAACCATGAAGAACTGCGTGAAGAATTGAAAACACGTGGTTACAGCTTCTCTTCTGATACCGATACTGAAACCATTGCTCATCTTGTTCACTGGGAACAGCAACAAGGCGGCTCATTGCTGGAAGTGGTACAGCGTGTTATCCCACAGTTGCGTGGCGCTTATGGCACCGTCATTATGGATAGCCATCAACCAGACGTGCTGGTAGCGGCACGTTCTGGTAGCCCATTAGTCGTTGGCTTGGGAGTCGGTGAAAATTTCCTGGCATCTGACCAACTGGCATTACTGCCTGTGACTCGCCGCTTTATCTATCTGGAAGAAGGTGACATCGTAGAAGTTACTCGCCGTACCGTTCGCATTTTTGATACGCAGGGTGAAGCGGTTGAACGTGAGCAGATTGAATCCAACGTTCAGTATGATGCTGGTGATAAAGGTATCTACCGTCACTACATGCAGAAAGAGATTTACGAACAGCCAATGGCAATTAAAAACACGCTGGAAGGCCGTTTGAGCCATGGTGAAGTAAATCTATCAGAGTTGGGTGCTAACGCAGAAGAATTACTGTCTCAGGTTGAACATATCCAGATCGTTGCCTGTGGAACTTCTTTCAATGCCGGTATGGTTTCACGCTACTGGTTTGAATCACTGGCGGGTATCCCGTGTGATGTGGAAATTGCCTCTGAATTCCGTTACCGCAAGCCAGCACGTCGTAAAGGAAGTCTGCTAATCACACTATCCCAATCTGGTGAAACAGCAGATACCTTAGCGGCATTGCGTTTATCCAAAGAGTTGGGTTATCTGACTTCATTGACTATCTGTAACGTAGCGGGTTCATCTCTGGTACGCGAATCTGACTTTGCCCTGATGACCAAAGCGGGCGCAGAAATTGGTGTTGCATCCACTAAAGCCTTTACTACTCAGTTAACTGTATTGCTGATGCTTGTGGCTTACATGGGACGCCTGAAAGGTGCCGATGCTTCTCTCGAACAAAATATTGTTCATGCACTGCATGCTCTGCCAAGCCGCATTGAAAGCATGTTGTCGAAGGATAAGGTTATCGAATCACTGGCTGAAGATTTCTCAGAAAAACATCATGCACTGTTCTTGGGCCGTGGTGATCAGTACCCCATCGCGGTTGAAGGTGCACTGAAACTGAAAGAGATCTCTTACATTCACGCAGAAGCTTACGCTGCGGGTGAATTAAAACACGGGCCACTGGCACTGATTGATGCAGATATGCCGGTGATCATCGTCGCACCAAACAACGAACTGCTGGAAAAACTGAAATCGAATATCGAAGAAGTCCGCGCCCGTGGTGGGTTACTGTATGTCTTCGCTGATCAGGATGCAGGTTTCACCGACAGTGAAAACATGAAGATTATCTCTCTGCCACACGTAGAAGAGTTGATCGCTCCGATCTTCTATACCGTGCCACTGCAATTGCTGTCTTACCACGTTGCATTGATCAAAGGCACAGATGTGGATCAGCCGAGGAATCTGGCGAAGTCGGTGACGGTTGAATAAGGTTAATTTTTAAAGTACTTATTGAACGTACTAAGAATTGAAACATAAGAATTAAAACCTTTTAAATCCGGTTATGTTATTCATAGCCGGATTTTTTTATTAGTGCGCCAGACATGGCCCATAGTTTTTATGTTAATAGGGTTTTCAGACTTTCAATGTATTAGGAATTCTTTACTACACTTAAACGGTAAGTTGCTGTGATTAAGGCAATGGTTTAACCGTTTAACGAAGAATATGAACCACGAGCATGAGTTTTGCTCAGTTGGCAATAAATGGAATTCCTCTGATGACAATTGAAAAAATCACCCTGAACCACCCAGAGTCCAAAAGTGCGGATATCACTCAAAAAAATATCGCTCAACTTAAACAACTTTTTCCTGAGGTATTTTCTGAAGGAAAAATTGACTTTGATGCTTTGAAAACGGTTCTTGGTGAGGAGATTGATGATAGCGACGAACGCTATAACTTTACATGGCACGGTAAGACGCAATCACGTTTGATTGCGCAAACACCTTCGACAGGAACCCTACGTCCTTGTAAAGAAGAAAGTGTGAATTGGGATACCACAGAGAACCTTTTTATTGAAGGTGATAACCTTGAAGTCCTTAAAATATTACAAAAGTCTTACCATAAAAAGATAAAGATGATCTATATCGATCCGCCTTATAACACAGGTAATGATTTTATTTATAAAGATAATTTCCATAATAATATAAGAAATTATCAGGTGTTAACGGGACAAGTAAATGATCAAGGTAAGCCTTTTAGTACTAATTCTGACACATCTGGTCGGTATCATACAGATTGGCTAAATATGCTTTACCCAAGATTAAAATTGGCCAGAAATTTATTATCAGATAGTGGAATTATATTTATATCGTAAGCGCCTAATTAACCC
>NZ_JBFPEZ010000045.1:0-4546 GCF_040838225.1 Xenorhabdus sp. SGI246 | reverse complement strand
GATCAAATTGTGACTAATACACATATAGATATCCTCATGTTGAGCATTCAGATGATCAAGGCGCTTATCCAGCTCTTCCAGGCGATGCTGAAAGTCTTTCAGTTCAAATAACAATTCCTGAAATAATTGACGGCTCAATGTTGTCAACTCATTCTCCGCATTTTCCAGATGTGCCGGTAAACAATACGCTACCTTGTGAGAGCTTTCCGGCATGGCAATACCATATTCCAGCCCTAATCCGCGTATCTGGTTAATCAATGCTGTTCGGTTTTTCATTAGACGCTGACGAACTCTGTGCAGAGATTGAATATCCTGTTGTTCTATCGTTTTTTCCGGCACCTATCGCATGCCCGGACGACTGTCGGCTTCCACAATGGCAATCGCTCATTCTTGTCATTCTTGCTGCCCATCCTGAAAGGCGTGACATATTGAGGACTGATTTGTTTGACTTCATGCCCAAACTGCTTGAATTGACGGCTCCAGTCATTGGCACTGCCACAGGCTTCCATCACTATCCTTGATGGCGGTTGTTGGGCAATGAAAGCCGTGAGTTTTTCGCGGGATACCATTTTGTTCTGAATCGGTTTCCCTGAAGAAGACACGATATTTAACTGAAAAACTCGCTTTGCCAGATCAATTCCGATAATTTGTTCCATGGGACACCTCTTCATATTTTGCTGATGTATTCAGCATGGCTCACTGAAGCCGATTTGGGGAGGGATGAGTAGAGCTGTCCGGTCACCCAGACAGCCCCCTTCGCAGAACCGGACGTGCGGAACTACCGCATCCGGCTCCCGACAGATCCGTGCCCCCACACATATTCAGCAAGAATTGAACATTGAATGTGTTTTCCATCGAGACGGATAACCCAGCATTTTCAGGATCAGATTCAGTTTCTTCCACGTCAGCCGCCGGCGTCCCCCTTGACGGTTGAACCATCGGTAGATTATTCGCGTACTTTGGTAGATAAACTGCCCGACTCGTCTCTGGTTATCAGAGATACCGTGGTAATTTATCCAGCCTCTGATCACTCTGATGACGGTATTCAGGATAAGCCTTTTGTCAGTCGTATTCAGATTCTTCCAAAGGAAGTCCCTGAGTCCCTTCAATTTGGCTGCAAAACGGTCTTTTCGGCTGGTTAACTTCAGCCGCCAGAAGCCTTTTCGCGTTTTCCCCCAATAACAGGTAAACCCCAGAAAGTGAAACGTCGGCAGGCGTTTTCCAGACTGACTGGCTCTCATTGCTGCTATGTGACCCGCAGGGATTAACTGCGATTTGTCACGGTGCAGCTCAAGACCAAATTTGCTCAGTCTCTTAGGTAACACCTTATAGAAACGTTTGGCTTCGCTGGGATACTGGAAAGTGAATACCATATCATCGGCATACCTCACCATCTCTGCCCGTCCGTGAATATGAGAGTGGCTGATTTCATTAAACCATTCATCTATGACATGATGCAGGTAGATATTGGCCAGTATCGGCGACAGGATTGAACCTAATGCACAGTAAAGATAAATGCGCAGTATGCCAGATTGGGGGCATGGGATCAGGCCATACACCACAAAGAGTAAGCATAATAAATTGAGACATATTCAAATCTGACCAGAATGATTAGGTGGTGCTCCCAAAAATCATATTTTATCTGGAGATTTGAACATGAAAAAATTACCAATCAGAGTGCTTGTCCGCCTGCTTGAGCAGGAACTCATTCGTATGGGATATAAGGAGGCTACCCTCAATTACTATCGCGAACACTGGAAAAGGATCATTGCGTATTTTGACGCTCATGATGTGCGTGCTTTCTCCGAACTCACCGCGATGCAATATGTAGACAAGAAATGCGACTTTTTTGCCAAAGAAAAAGCCGGATTACTGACACAAAGTAATCTCTATCTGTTTCGGATTGTACGAATGATGGGTGACTTCCAGCAACATGGCACTGTACTGCGCCGGTATCATCGTAGCCTTTCCAGAATAAATAGCCCTGAAAATACCGCACTGTTGAGCCAGTTCGGGCAACACTGCAAAAATTGCGGCTACGCGGTTTCTACGACTAAAGGTTACGGCAGAACAGCTGAAAACTTTGTCTCTTTCACCGAATCGCACAACCTGAGCCCTGAAAATCTGACAGCAGAGGATCTCACTGCTTTTGTCAAAACACTGATGGGTTACAGCTATAAGATGGTTGAGTTCGTGCTCTGCGGACTCCGGTGTTTTCTTCGGTTTCTTTATCACGAAAAGAGAATTGCCACAGATTTCTCGGATTCGCTTTCCTGTATGCAGGCACGTAAGCAAACCCCAATACCCTCTGTCTGGAAAAAAGACGATCTGCTCAGGTTACTGGCCGCGATTGATCGCGGTAACCCCTCAGGAAAGCGGGATTATGCCATCATTCTATTAGTCACACGCCTGGGACTGCGTTGTATCGATGTAAAGCATCTGACATTTTCAAATTTTAACTGGACTGAAAACTACCTGGAATTATCACAATCCAAAACCAAAAGGCCGATACGTCTGCCACTGTTAAAAGATGTGGGCTGGGCTGTCATTGATTATCTTCAGAACGGCCGCCCTGTCAGTGATTCACCCTGTGTATTTTTACGACATATTGCCCCCATAACGCCTTTTTCTGATGAAGATCATCTGCACCAGATGATCGTTAAACACATGCGCGTGGCAAAATTGCCTGTGTCTGAAGAGAAAAAAGTGGGAATGCACTCCCTTCGTCACACGCTGGCTACCACGTTGATGGAACAACAGGTACCTGTCGAAGAAATCGCGGATATACTGGGTCATCAAAGTACCCGGTCCACATCAATATATCTGAAAAGCAGCCTGAAACTGCTCTGTGAATGTGCGCTTAGTCCGGAGGTAGAATAATGGACTATTCATCTGCTTTCGCACCGCACATCATTGGATTGATCCAACAGAAGCGGGCTTTAGGGTACAAATATGATCCCCAGCCAGGCATTCTCCGGCGCTTTGATACCTTCTGCAAGGAATGCCATCCGGGTGAAGTTACGATAACCCGGGAGCTCATGCTGGCGTGGGCGGTTCAGCGCCCCGGAGAGCATCCGGCCACTTTGCAGAGGCGTATTACGCCTGTTCAGGAACTGGCAAAATATATGGTGAGACTGGGGGGGGACGCATTCTGCCTGCCAAAAGGCATGATGCCACGGATCCCACGATACATGCCGCACATATACTCAAATAACGAACTGAAGCAGATTTTCATACAGACTGACCATTGCCATTATTGCTCCGGTGTGCCATATCGTCATCTTGTGATGCCAGTATTCTTCCGTCTGCTTTATAGCTGCGGATTACGACTGACAGAAGCACGGTTGCTGAAAGTTGAGGACGTTGATTTAAATGAAGGTGTCATTACCGTGATGAACGCAAAGCTGGATAAACATCGCCAGCTGCCTGTCTCACCTGAAATGCTGGAGCGTCTGAAAGCTTACCGGCAAAGCATCCACTTATTATCCGGTCCGAAAGACTGCTTCTTCCCGGGGCGGGATTCAAAGCCGATGACAAAAGGCAATGTGGAGAAAAATCTACGAAAATTTCTCTGGAAAGCCGGTATATCTCATGGAGGGCGAGGTAAAGGACCACGCGTGCATGACCTCAGACACACTTTCGCCGTTCATTGTCTTCGTCGCTGGGTACTGGAGAAAAAAGATTTGCGGGCGCTTCTTCCTGTGCTTCAGGCCTATCTGGGACACGCATCATTAGGCGATACCGCTTACTACCTTCATCTGACGGCTGATTTATTTCCAACTATCACGGAACAGGTGGAAAGGGTTTTGGGTGATATTATTCCTGACGCAGGAGGCAATGATGAAACCGACTGATTTTGCCAAAAACCTGACAGCATTCTTTACAGGCTATTTACCCGGTGTTAAAAACCTCAGTACACATACCCTATTATCTTATCGTGACGCTTTTCGTTTGTTACTCGTGTTCTGCAAAGATGTCCTGAATATTCCTCCCGAAAAACTGTGTTTAAACAGACTGGACGACCGTCTGATAACCGGTTTTCTGGAATGGCTTGAAAATGAACGAAACTGTTCCATTGCGACGAGAAATCAACGACTGGTCGCCATTCATGTGTTTTTTCGCTATGTTCAGGTACAGGAGCCCGGGCAGCTTCATTTGTGTCAGCGGATTCTACAAATTCCCGGCAAAAAGCATCAGCGGCAGATTGTTCGGCATCTTACGCCGGAACAGACAAAGGATTTGCTTGCGGTTCCAGATCCACGCACTCAGTCCGGGTGTCGGGATATGACACTACTCAGTGTCCTCTATGATACCGGGGCAAGGGTTCAGGAGCTTTGTGATTTACGCGTCCGTGACATTAGACTGGAGCCGCCTGCAATAATAACCCTGACCGGAAAGGGGCACAAAACACGTCATGTTCCCCTTTTAGGCAACACCGTGGCGCTTTTGCGCTCATATATGCAGGAAAATAATCTTTTGCACAACGGAAAGTTGGATTCGCCGCTGTTCATAAATCAGCGTCATACCAAGCTGACCCGCGGTGGAA
>NZ_JBFPEZ010000044.1:0-1574 GCF_040838225.1 Xenorhabdus sp. SGI246 | reverse complement strand
CTGTCTCTTCTACACAAATCCCTCGATTGAATCGAGGGATTTTTTTGAACCTTTTTCTACCTGGCTGATCTCAATAAGAAATACTACGTTGAGGTCACGTATGATGTTTTCAACAGATGCTGAGCAATGGGCAAAAGACACTTTTCAATATGCTGATTTAGGGGATAGCCGCCGCACTAAGCGGCTGATCAAACTGACTTCTTCTCTTGCCAATCATTTAGGACAGTCTCTCGTGCAATCTTTAAAATCACCTGCGGATATCGAAGCTGCTTATCGCTTCGCTCGCAATCAAGCCATTAATCCTCAAGCTATCGCAGAAGCTGGCTTTGTCGCCACCGCTGAGCAGGTTAAGCACTATGATTGCCTCCTCGCGCTTGAAGATACGACCTCGCTGGAATTTATCCACCCTACGGTTCGAGATGAGATGGGGCACACCACATCCAATAAGTATTCCAGAGGGATGCATGCGCATTCCGTTCTGCTTTTTGCACCTGATAAGCAACAGGTCGTTGGACTCATTGAGCAGGCACGTTGGACCCGAGACCTTCAGGCTTACGGGCAAAATCAATATCATGCGAGCAGAGCTTATAAAGACAAAGAAAGCTATAAATGGGAACGGGCTTCACGCGCAATGGAAGCCCGCCTCGGTGCTGACATGCGAAAAGTTATCTCGGTCTGTGACCGGGAAGCAGACATTATCGAGTACCTGACCTATAAGGTCTCAAATCATCAGCGCTTTGTCGTTCGCTCTATGCAAAGCCGTTGCATAGAAGAAAGCACCGACAAGCTTTATCATTACAGTGGCGCCTTGGTGTATGCGGATACGAGAACGGTTCAAGTGAGGCAAAAAGGCGGGCGAAAAGCGCGTGATGCACACTGCGAAGTGCGTTATGCGCCGGTGACCGTAAAAATCCCGGCGAATAAAACCGGTGACGGCGTCCCACTGTACTATGTCGGTTGTCAAGAAACGGGAAATCATGATGGCTTGAGCTGGCACATTCTGACCTCAGAACCCGTGAAAACAAAAGAAGATGCCCAGCGTATTCTCGATTACTACGAAAAACGGTGGCTGATTGAAGAATTTCACAAAGCGTGGAAAAGCGGTGGCACTCAGGTTGAAGAGTTACGCATGCAAAGCAAAGAGAATTTAGAACGCATGGTAGTGATACTCGCGTTTATTGCAGTCCGTCTTCATCAATTGCGCTATCTGGGGTTTAATAAAGAGGAAGCAGAAAAGCAGAGCTGTGAAATGATCCTGAGTCCGCTAGCGTGGAACTTACTGTGGTCAAAGCAAAACAAATCGAAACCACCGAAGAAAGCCCCAAGCCTCTACTGGGCCTATATTAACCTCGGCAAGCTTGCAGGTTGGTACGATTCAAAACGTAATGGTCGAGTAGGATGGGAAAGGCTATGGGAAGGATGGTTCATATTACAAACCATCCTTGAGGGTTACTTGCTTGCACAGTCTCTTGAGCTATAGATGTGATCAAGAGACAGGCTTAACGCAGCCCTTCTTCTTTTGCGATAGCTAAAATCTTGTGCTGGAGATTTTTTCGCCCAGATAAAACAGGATT
>NZ_JBFPEZ010000043.1:0-95455 GCF_040838225.1 Xenorhabdus sp. SGI246 | reverse complement strand
TTAAACTGGCTAAAGCCCCAAAAAGAGGCGGGCTGCTTTTATGCAGCCCGCCTTTAAGAATAGCTTAGACAATGAACTAGATTGATGATGGGTGTGATCAGCCCTGACGGGCTTCAGTTAACTCATTGAACATGATGCCCTGCATTCCATGCCAGATAATCCCACTCTCTTTACCATAATTGCGTACACATTCCATAATCTTGTCATAGGTCTGTTCCTGACACAGGACACTCAATTGCTGATAGAAATTTAAAGCGAGCTTACGGGCATCAGGATTCGAGAAATAATAACGACCGACACGAGTATAAAGCCCTTTCAATCCGTTAATAATCAAACCATAAATCGGGTTCCCTGACGCAAACGCCAATCCACGGAAAATATCATAATCCACGGAACTGAAAGATTCGGCAGTATCCTCTACGTTGTTCTTTTCCGCCAATACTTTCAATGATTTTTCCGGATTGTGCCTGAACGCAGTACGAATAAAAATGGCTGCAATATTAGTACGGACTGACAATAAATTATCGACTAACTGAGGCACACGATCATGATCCAGGCGCGCCAGAGTTTCCAGAATATTAAGGCCGGATGTTTCCCAGAAGTTATTGACCTTTGTTGGTTTTCCATGCTGAATAGTCAACCAACCATCACGTGCAAGGCGTTGTAACACTTCACGTAAAGTCGTTCGGGTGACACCGATTAATTCAGATAACTCACGCTCTGCTGGCAGTATGGAGCCTGGTGGAAAGCGATTATTCCATATACTTTCAATGAGATACTCTTCCGCAAAACTCGCAGGACTCTGAGCCTTAATTACCATATTTTAACTATTCCAAAGCAGTTTTCTCAGCTAATAATAGGCACTGATCATACCAGAATGCATCTGCTCGACATAGTTACATAGTAAATAAACCACGAAAGAGTGAAAGAGGTCATAAAAAAATATAATTATTATCTGATTAATTATGAGGTTAACCCCTTAAATTAGTACTGTTTAGAGCGTACTATGAGCCTTTAGAATCGTCCATGTATCCATGAAGAGGAATATTAATAATAATGGAAATCAGTATCCGACGCGCAGTGGTGAAAAACTTTCTCGGCAATTCTCCGGACTGGTATAAGCTGGCCATCATTGTTTTTCTTATTATCAATCCACTGATTTTTTTCTTTGTCAGTCCTTTTATTGCAGGCTGGATGCTTGTTGTTGAATTTATTTTCACGCTGGCGATGGCATTAAAATGTTATCCCTTGCAACCAGGAGGATTACTCGCTATTGAAGCCGTTATCATCGGTATGACTTCACCAAAACAAGTAGGGCATGAGATAGCCAACAATCTGGAAGTGATCTTACTACTGATTTTCATGGTTGCCGGCATTTACTTCATGAAACAGCTCTTATTATTTGTTTTCACTAAGCTACTATTAAGTATTCGTTCCAAAAAAATGCTGGCGCTGGCATTCTGTCTGGCAAGTGCATTCTTATCCGCTTTCCTTGACGCCCTGACAGTTATTGCTGTTGTTATCAGTGTATCTGTCGGTTTTTACTCCATCTATCACCGCTATCTTTCCAGCGCCAGCCAAAACGATAATACAGATCTCAGCGATGATAACTTCATTGATAATGAAGATAAAAAGCAGACGCTGGAGCAATTCCGGGCATTTTTACGCAGTCTGATGATGCATGCCGGAGTCGGTACAGCACTAGGTGGCGTAATGACCATGGTCGGTGAACCACAAAACCTGATTATTGCCAAACACGTTGGTTGGGACTTCATGACATTCTTTATCCGTATGTCGCCTGTGACTGTCCCTGTCTTTATTTGTGGCCTTTTGGTCTGCCTGCTGGTTGAACATTTCAAGCTGTTCGGTTATGGCGCTGAGTTACCTGAGCGCGTCCGTTCCGTTTTGGAAGACTATGCCCAAAAAGCGAGTGAAAAACGTACACACCAAGAAAAAACTCAGCTTGTGGTTCAGGCTTTAATTGGTATCTGGCTGATTGTGGCTCTGGCTTTCCACTTAGCGGAAGTGGGGCTAATTGGCTTATCAGTCATCATTCTGGCCACCGCATTTTGCGGTATCACTGAGGAACATGCTTTAGGCAAAGCCTTCGAAGAAGCCCTACCATTTACTGCTTTATTAACTGTTTTCTTTTCTGTGGTTGCCGTTATTATTGATCAGCAACTGTTTGCGCCGTTTATTCAATTTGTGCTGCAATCTTCACCTGCTTCGCAGCTCTCACTCTTCTATCTGTTTAATGGCCTGCTCTCAGCGGTATCTGACAACGTATTTGTAGGTACGGTTTATATTAATGAAGCCTTAAACGCTCTCAAAAATGGTCTCATTTCACAACAGCAATATGAATTTCTGGCTGTAGCTATTAATACCGGCACTAACTTACCCTCAGTGGCAACACCGAATGGACAGGCAGCTTTCCTGTTCCTGCTGACATCAGCCCTGTCGCCATTAATTCGCTTATCTTATGGTCGCATGGTTATCATGGCATTGCCTTACACCATTGTGATGACATTAGTAGGATTATTGTGTGTCGAATTTTTGCTACTTCCGGTGACTGAATATCTCGTCAAAATCGGTTGGGTTATCCCACTATAATTACTAAAATTTATTAATTAATTACTGAAATTTATTTTTTTATGATTTCAGAAACGGCAAAATAAGCAACTAATTATATTCAAGATATGGGAAAAGAAGTATGTTTCATTTTTTAAAACGAAGTTCCCAAGGGCGAAGTACTTGGTTATTGATGGCACTAACCGCTTTTATATTAGAAGCTATTGCGCTCTATTTTCAGCATGTTATGCAACTACAACCTTGTGTAATGTGCATTTATGAGCGCGTTGCTCTATTTGGTATTTTGGGGGCAGCACTATTAGGCGCTATTGCCCCCGGAACTCCGCTACGTTGGTTAGCCATTTTACTGTGGCTTTATAGTGCATGGCGCGGATTACAACTGGCATGGGATCACACTATGATGCAGTTAGACCCTGGCCCTTTTAACACTTGTGAATTTTTTGCCAGATTCCCATCTTGGTTACCACTGAATGAATGGTTACCTTCGGTATTTCAGGCGTTTGGTGATTGCTCAATGAAACAGTGGTCATTTCTGACATTAGACATGCCACAATGGTTAATTGGTATTTTTGCCGCTTATTTACTGACAGGTATCTTAGTTCTAATCAGCCAGTTCTTCCCTGTTCAGAGTAAATACTAAGGATAAAAATGATTTTCTCCCCCACATGGGGGAGATATAAAGCATTTTTCACTAACTCTGATTGATAATCCCTTTTCATCCGCTATCATTGTTCCCTTTTCATGTTCTCCGCCATAAAATCATCATCATTTTTAAAAGGCATTTATCCGAACAGCTATCAGAAACAGTAAGAACAATCAGAGATGAACACTCAAAAAGAACAGTATAATTTCAATAAATTACAAAAACGTCTGCGTCGTGATGTGGGCCAAGCTATTGCAGATTTCAATATGATCGAAGAAGGTGATCGCATCATGGTCTGTCTTTCTGGTGGCAAAGACAGCTACACTCTGCTGTCCATTTTGCAGAATCTGCAAAAAAGTGCCCCCGTTAATTTTTCCCTTGTAGCCGTTAATTTGGATCAAAAACAACCCGGTTTTCCTGAACATATACTCCCGGCTTATCTGGATGAACTGGGAATTGAGTATAAGATTGTTGAAGAAAATACCTATGGTATTGTTAAAGAAAAAATCCCTGAAGGAAAAACAACCTGCTCTCTGTGCTCCCGTTTACGCCGGGGTATTTTGTACCGCACGGCGACTGAGTTGGGTGCCACCAAAATTGCATTGGGGCATCATCGCGATGATATCTTACAAACTGTCTTTTTGAATATGTTTTATGGCGGCAAATTAAAAGGTATGCCACCAAAATTGATCAGTGATGATGGTAAGCACATTGTGATCCGCCCACTTGCTTACTGTCGGGAAAAAGATATCGAACGCTACGCTGAAGCTAAAGCATTTCCAATCATTCCTTGTAACTTGTGTGGCTCACAACCTAACCTACAACGTCAAGTCATTAAAGATATGCTGCGTGACTGGGACAAACGCTATCCGGGCCGCATTGAAACCATGTTCCGTGCCATGCAAAATGTGGTTCCATCACATCTTAGTGACTTTAATCTGTTCGATTTCAAAAGCATTAATCATGGTAGTGAAATTATTGATGGTGGAGATTTGGCTTTTGATCGGGAAGAATTGCCGATACAGCCTGCGATTAGCTCCGATGAACAGATTGATTTTCAGACAGAACGCCTGGATGTCATCGAAATCAGATAATGATAAAAAAATGGCCGATGCTAACATTAACATCGGCACAATACGTCAATTAATCTGTATAACCTCAATATGAGAAACACTACAATTATGGATATGGAGCACAACGTTCATCGCTCAACGTTGTATTCACCTGCACAGTTATAATGCCTTAACTGTAGATTCAGATTATTGATATATCTCAAACTGAATGAGATTAACCGTTTGATTTAGGGAAAGTGATTTTGAAACACCGCTTTCCTTATACCTTATAGCACCCTATAACCATTTGCTGCGCCTTAACCACCAGGTGAATGCGGCGATCAATAACGACAATAACAGGCTGAATAAACCAAACCCAAACTGATATTCATTCCCTGGGATCCCGCCAAGATTAACGCCAAACAACCCAGTTAAAAAGGTACTGGGTAAGAATATCATTGTTAACAAAGACATCATGTAGATACGGCGGTTCATCGCATCTGCCATAATAGAAGTGATCTCATCCGCAAGAACAGCCGTCCTTGCAATACAGCCATCTAAATCATCTAACCCACGCCCTAAGCGATCAGCAATTTCCTGCATCAGATGACGCTCCTCGTCACTCATCCAGGGCAATTTTTCACTGGCTAAACGCATAAAGACATCGCGCTGTGGTGCCATATAACGACGCAGAACAATCAATTGCTTACGCAATAACACTAACTCACCGCGTCCGGGAATTTTCTGCTCCAGAATGCCATCCTCAAACTCAATCAAGTTATCATGCAACGCTTCAATAAAATCGTTCACTTCATCGGTAATAGAGTCCGCTATTTCAACCAACCAATGTCCCGTATTCCTTGCGCCTATACCATTGTGCAAATTACCCAAGACCTGATCTATCGAATAGACTTTCCGATGACGACTGGAAATAATCATTCTGTCATTAATATAGATGCGGAATGAAACCAAATGATCAGGACGGGCATTATCATTACGGTTAATTGTCCGCAATATCATCATCGCACCTTCTCCAGTGCGAATGAGCTTAGGCCTGACACTTTCACCTGCCAACCCTTCTTTTACCGGAGCGGGTAGCAAATTTGTATTCATAATCCACTGATAACTGGCCTGATTTTTATAATCAAGATGCTGCCAGAAAGGTTGCTCTGCCGTCGCAAGTGCATTTTCCCCAAAGCCTGTGATACCGCCCTTACCATTCAATTGACAAGCATACACAGCATTTGAATTTTTAAATGCTGAGCCATATATCGTTTCCACACCCACTCCTGTTTAGCACTTGATGTTTAATTGCATAAAATAAATACAATACATACTCAACATCATTGAAGATACTTTGTGTCTGGATCAGTATAGTTATCACTTTAGAAAAATTTTACTGTAACCAATATAGAAAAAGGCCGAACCGAAGCTCAGCCTTGAATTCAGAGTGCAAATTTAGGGATTTATTTCCAGTTCAAACAAACGTGTATAGTTTTATCTCCATTTTGTTTTATTGTCTCACCTAATTTTTGTGCATCAGAATTTCGATACGAAAACACGTAATCATAAGGCCCAGAGGGTGCAGGGAATAATTCTGGTGATGCAACTGGTGGTGACTTTCCTAGATTATAGCGTACACCATCAACCGTTACCCAAAGAACATTATTTTGAAATAGATCTACTACCTTTTGATGACTTCCTTTATCCTGTTTAGCAGTTATACCAATATATACAACATATTCAAGCCAAAAAAATCCGTATATTCCTACAATATCTAGCTTATTTGGTCCCATGTTTAAATCACCACTAGTCGAATGATAAGGAGACCACCAAGACTGTGTAAATCCCCAAAGCATACCCATAGGTCCATAACCAAATTCTGTATTGGGAACTCCCACCTTAAGATCAAATTCCAACATGCAATCAACAGGCTTTGGTTCAGGTTTAGATTCTGATTTCAGCAGATTCCAGTCACAAGCCATTAGATCTTCTTGTGTTGGCTGCCAATGTGCCCAATACCCCTTGTATCTTAAATGTAGGTTAAAATAAATACGATTAGATTTGGCGCGGTGCATGCAGCCTGATGCCGCCTAGGGTTCCTAGCCCGTCTGTAAGCGATTGGCGCATACACCGAGCCACTCATCTGAAACCCGAACAGTTGTCCGTACTCCATAACGTATTTGCAAGGAGGGGTAATAATGAGTCTGCCAAATTCACTCTGTGTGGGCATTGATGTTTCTAAAGCAACACTGGACATCGCTGCCAGTCATGAGTTTGCACAGTTCACTGCAAGTAACGACTCTGATGGTTTTGATGCCATTCTTGCTGAGTTGAGAACGCATTCCGTTGCGCTGATTCTGATGGAGGCCACTGGCGGGCTTGAAGCCACCGTGGCCTGCTCGCTTCAGGCAGAAGGTTTTGACGTTGCTGTCATTAACCCCAGACAGGCACGTGACTTTGCCCGTGCGATGGGATACCTGGCAAAGACTGACCGTATTGACGCCAGAGTACTCGCACAGATGGCGGAGGTCATTAATCGTCATCCGGAACGGGAACGTTTTATCCGGGCTCTGCCAGACGCTGAACGTCAGATTCTTGCGGCTATGGTGGTGCGCAGACGCCAGTTGATTACGATGTTGGTGGCTGAACGTAACCGGTTGTACCCTTCCCATCCGCAAAACAGAAAAAGCATTAATATCATTATCAAAGCGCTGGAAGGTGAACTTGCCCGAATCGATACAGACATGAACCAGCATCTCAAGAACCACTTTAAAGTGCTTTCTGAACGGCTGAGCAGCGTTAAAGGTGTTGGCACTATGACGGTTGCAGCCTTGTTGGCTGAGGTGCCGGAACTGGGTCACCTCTCACGGCGTGAAATCAGCGCACTTGTGGGTGTTGCGCCCGTAAACCGCGACTCGGGCACTATGCGCGGTCGGCGAACCATTTTTGGCGGCAGGGCTGGGGTAAGAACAGCACTGTACATGTCTGCGCTCGTGGCAGCCCGATTTAATCCAGTGATAAAGGCGTTTTACATGCGTCTGCTTGCCGCCGGAAAAGCCAAAAAAGTGGCGCTGGTTGCCTGTATGCGTAAGTTACTGACTATACTGAATGCAATGCTCAGAAAGAACGAAGAATGGAATGAATCTTACCATCACGTTGCGCCATAATTTTTATGTTCAAGACAGTTGCTCATTATCACTCTTCTCAATATAAGCGGCTCCATCACCTGCACTCCCCACTTCCGATTTATAGGCAAGACGCATGTGCTCTTTAGGGGCATTCCAGCCACTACGATACACTTGTTTCCCCAAATACACGTGGCTCGATGCCCAGGCGAAAGTCCCGGCGGGGACAGTTATACTGTCTTTGCCAATCTGGTATTGTTCTGGTTTGAATGGGCAGTTGAGGTCAGTTTTTTTATCTTCTGGCTTATTAATTTCAGACATAAATTCCTCACTTATTATTTGTTAAAATTCAAGGTAATTTCATCTTACTGCCAAATAGCCAGTAAATATTACTTAAGTCAGATTTTTATATCAATCGAGAACCGTAAAACAGCAATTAATACGCATTAAAATAGGGCTATGCATTATAAAACTTGACTCTTCGTCGAGTACAGAATTCACTGAGTTGTAAATTCAAAGTTTACTGCTAATTCTGAGAATGCGTTTTTATTCAATCAATTTTTATTCAAAAAATATAGCGTAATAACTGGTCAAACGCATAAATACAAATTGACCAGTTTGTAATGAGTTAGCTAATTCTGAAAAATCACCATTACCAGCCTATACAGGCTAATGCTTAATGATATACATAGTGTGACTATAAGCCACATCTTCAGGATTGGTGATCGGATATCCTTTTAACCACTTTTTGATTAACCGGCCATTGGTATATTGGTAAATCGGTACAATTGGCGCTTGCTCTTCAATCATTTTTTCTGCCTGATTGTAATCCTTATTTCTGACTACGCTGTCTGTTTCCTGGCTGGCTGCTTTTAACAAGGCGTCATAGGCTGGATTATAGAATTTAGCCAGGTTTCCGCTATGTTTTGATGTTAAAAGAGACAGGAAACTTGATGGTTCATTATAATCGCCAGTCCAGGACGCCCTGACAACATCAAAATTGCCGGTATTACGGTTGTCAACATAAGTTTTCCATTCCTGATTAACTAATTTCACTTCAACGCCCAGTTTTTTCTTCCATTCCGAGCTTACTGCAATAGCAATACGTTGGTTATTTTCCAGATTATTATAGAGCAAAGAAAGTTTTAATGGATTTTCAGGGCCATAACCCGCTTCTTTTAACAGTGTTTTGGCTCTCTTATCCCTTTCCTGCTGCGTCAGCCTCTCTTGTTGACTCTTTTCTGGCTGGAACCCGGTTGTAACATCAGGAGTGAAATGCCATGCGGGCTTTTCTCCCGTTCCCAGGATTTTTTCCGCAATCAGATTCTTATCGATCGTCATAGCAAGAGCTTGCCTGACCCGGATATCATTGGTCGGTGCCCGTTGAGTATTAAATGCGTAATAATAAGTACCCAATTGATCAGGGGTAAAAACTTCTGCCGGAATATCACGCAGTAACTTGTGGTACATATTTTTAGGAAAAGATTCTGTAATATCCAAATCTCCGGCCAGATAACGCTTAACCGCATGGGACTCCTGACTGACAGGTACAAAAGTGACTTTTTTCAATACCGTATTTTTGTGATCCCAATAATAAGGGTTAGGCGTCAAAACAATTTTTTCATTGACCACCCGCCCTGTAAGCATAAATGCGCCATTACCAACCAAATGACCGACTCTGGTCCAGTCATTACCGTATCTTTCAACACACTGTTTATTGACCGGATAAAGACTAAAATTAGTTGTCATACTGGGAAAATAAGGTACAGGGCGATCCAGTGTGACTTTCAGGGTATAAGCATCAAGAGCTTCAACACCTAATTTTTCGGCTGGCAGTTTACCATCAATAATAGCCTGAGCATTCTGAATGCCTGATAAAGCCGCAAACCAGGCAAATGAAGAAGCATTTTTAGGATTAACCAGTCTCTGCCAGCTATAAACAAAATCAGAAGCTGTCACTTTGTCACCATCAGACCAATGGGCATTCTGTCGCAGTGTAAATATCCATGTTTTGTTGTCTGTCGTTTGCCAGTCAATAGCAACACCGGGAATAGGTTTTCCATAAGCATCCTGACTGACGAGACCTTCCAGCAAATCACGTAATACCTGTGCTTCCGTTAAGCCAAAAGATTTAATCGGATCAAGTGACGCAGGTTCATCTTTCAAATGTCGAACCAACTCCTGATGAGGATCTAATTGAGTCCCCATCGGGATCTCAGCAGCATAAACAGAAAGAGGCAAAGAAAGTCCGGTCATCAGTAATACAGAAGGGAATAAGGGAAAATTATGCATAAATTTTTTTACTCTACTGGTCTAATAATCACCCTAAAATAAATTATAAGACACTGTTAATTAAACAATAGGTGAGTATTTCTAAATATTACATCTATTTTTGTGGGCAAGATCGCACTATTCCTTTACACTGGCACCGCAGTTTACTTATATAGAGGGATAAAATTATGACACAAACCGTCAAGTTCCAAGGTAGCGATATCACCGTGAGCGGAAGTTTTCCACAAGTAGGTGAAACAGCAAAAGAATTTACGCTGGTAGCCAAAGATCTCACTGATGTGACACTGAGCCAATACGCAGGGAAACGTAAGGTACTCAATATATTTCCAAGTATTGATACCGGTGTTTGTGCAACTTCTGTTCGTAAATTCAATCAACATGCCAGCGAACTGAACAATACCGTCGTACTTTGCATTTCAGCAGACTTACCTTTCGCACAATCTCGTTTCTGTGGCTCTGAAGGCCTTTCAAATGTCGTCACCCTATCAACACTACGCAGCGGCGAGTTTCAGGAAAATTACGGTGTCGCAATAAACGAAGGCCCATTAAGCGGATTGACTGCGCGTGCTGTTATTGTTCTGGATGAAAATAATCAAGTTACTTATAGCCAACTCGTGGATGAAATTACCAACGAACCTGACTATGACAACGCATTATCAGTGTTAAAATAAACAGCACTATAAAAAATTCTTTATTGGAAACAATGTGTTTTCTTGCTTCCGGGCACCGTTGATACATTGTTTTATCAATAAAGCCAACCTCTGGCGGTAATTGTTGTTTGGACAATTGTTGCATAATTGCCGCCAACCTTTTTTATCCCCCCTGCTCCCTTTCCTGATTTTTCTTAAGCACTTCTACTTCTTATGTAAAGATAATTTTTTATCTAAATCAAAAGGATAAATACGATCCTTTATTAAAAAGAGATAAATTTGTAATTTTAAATTTTTTTTTGTAAAAAAATACAAACATAGTGATAATAACATTGAGATACAGTTTCTTTTGTGAAATATTGTATTTATGAATTAAATTAATAACAAGTAACGGTCAGTAATAACACAGGGTTTAATTTCTTATCTGGTCCTTTATTGATAGGTTCATGCGGTAGCTTTTAATTTAAAAAGGTACTTTCAATGAAAAGAAATATTATTGCACACACTTCACTGGGTGAAGATACTTTACTTTTTAGTTCATTAAAAGGTGAAGAAAAACTATCAACTATTTATAGCTTTGATATTGAATTAATAAGTAAAAAAAAAGATATTGATATCAAATCACTACGAGGAAAATCAATTACCATTGAAATAAATAACCCGGCTAACCCATCAGCAAACCCACGTTATCTGAATGGCATAGTCCATGATGGTATAGTATGTGATTTTTATGATTCTTACTTCTATAAATATAAATTCATTCTTCAACCAAAATTATCAATTCTGCAAAAAAGTAAGGGATGTAAAATATGGCAAAAGAAAACTGCCCCTGAAATCATTAAAGATATATTGAATAAACACAGTATCAAGTTTGAAAGCAAATTAAATTCTAAATATCAACAGCTTGAATATTGCACACAATATCGCGAGACTGACTTCAATTTTATCAGTCGATTAATGGAGCATGAGGGAATTTATTACTATTTTCAACATACTGTCAGTGATCACACTCTTATATTAGCTGACTCTCCCCAATCCCATTCGGCCTTATCGGGATATTCCTCTATAGAATATTATCCAAATCATTTTCCCCCAAGAAATAAAGAGAAGCTCTATTTATATGATTGGAATGTAAGTTATTCAATAGCACCAAAGATCTATGCAATGAATGATTACAATTTCCTCAAACCACGGGCCCAGTTACTGGAAGCACAACAAAACCCGGATTCTTCGGTTCCCGATACAAAAATATATGAATGGCCGGGAAATTATACTGAAGCTTCACAAGGAAAATCTTATGTTCTGGTTTTACAACAATCCTATACCGCTCATTGTCATTATATTAAAGCCAAGAGTCTTGAAGTTGGTATAGCTCCGGGGCATATCTTTACGCTTTCTAAAGCATTCAGAGACGGGGATAATGGTAATTATCTGATTGTCAGTGCCACATATGAACTTTCTGAATCCAGTTATCATTTTGGTGATATTAATATTAGTGATGATAGCACCATCAAGATTGAAACCAGTTTCACCGCGATTCCGGCTAAAGTAAACTGGCGAGCTCCCTGTTTAACACCATGGCCGGTCGCTAGCATAGAAACAGCGGAAGTCGTGGGTGCGAGTGGCAAAGATATCTGGACAAATGAATATGCTCAGGTCAAAGTACAATTTCATTGGGATCAAGAAGGTGCTAAAGATGATACCAGTTCTTGTTGGATACGTTGGTCCAGCACCTGGGCCAGTACCAAATTCGGTGCAGTCCAGATCCCCAGAGTTGGAGATGAAGTTTTTGTCAGCTTTATCAATGGCAACCCTGATCGGCCACTAATAATAGGCAGTACTTTTAATAAAGAGAATATGCCACCGTGGGAATTGCCAAAAGAAGCCACAAAAATAGGCTTTATGTCACGGAGCATAAAAGGTGGAAATAATAACGCCAGTTATTTATTCATTGACGATGCGCAAGATAAAGAATCTTTTGATATACACGCAGAAAAAGATATGAATATTTCTGTAGAAAATGATCAAAAGATAGCTATTGATGGCTCCCGCACAACAGAAATAAAGAAAAAACAAACGGATACCGTAGAAGAAGATGCAAGTTTTACCTATAAGGCAAAACGTAATACGACCGTTGAACAAGAAGAAACGGCTGTTTTCAAGAATAAACAGAAAACAACGGTGACTAATGGTAAAGAAGTTAAAGTCACTAGTGGTGGCATTAAATATAATATAACTGGTGATTATCAAGCAGATATCAGTGGCAATAAAAAAGAATCAATTACCGGAAACGAAGAAGGTAGTATTACAGGGAATTGGAAAAAATCCGTCACTGGATCAGCCGAGTTGAAAGCTATTTCGACTCTCACTTTAAGTGCAACAGTAAATACTGAGATTAAAGGCACTACATGCGTTACTCTCTCTGGTGCATTAATCAAGATTGGTTGATTTTCCATTTACTGTTACCCAGAAAACAATATTAATAAATATTTATAAAAATACAATTGGTTAAATCAACACCTTTTCTCATAAAAAATGAATTTTATAATCTTAAAATACTTTATATAAAAAAATAAATACATACAAAAGGGGCTAAAATAACAAAAAACATAAAAATTAATTATATATTACATCAACGAAATGATATTCACTGATTACAAATGGTAACCATTATGCTTAACTCAGCATTAGAAAACCAGCACTATATATTCCTCTAACTACCCTATATTCCCGAACTTACCTGGAGTATGCGGTAGCTTTAAACAAAAGCGAGTAAATCTTATGGAGAGAATGTTTATCGCACACTCCTCATCCGATGAAACTTTATATTTTAAGTCACTGAATGGAATAGAAAGATTATCGGAAGCTTACAAATTTGAGGTTGAATTACTGAGCGAAAAGAGATTATCCGACCCAATATCTCTGCATAATACCGTTCTGACTGTAGAAATAAAAACCCCGTCAAAACAGACAAGATATTTAAGTGGTTATATAGAACAGATATCTTATGATCCCTTTTATAAATATGATGACAGGCTTTATTTATATACGGCTACAGTCAGACCTAAGCTATGGGAGTTGAAAAAAAAACTGGGATACAGCATTTGGCAAGAAAAGACTGTACCTGAGATTATTGCGACTGTATTAATGGATGCTGGTATCTTTTTTGAGGATCGGCTTCTTGAAAAATATCGTACATGGGAATATTGCGTTAAATACAATGAAACTGATTTTGATTTCATCCATCGGCTAATGGCGCATGAAGGGATTTATTATTACTTCAAACACGACATGGGAAGTCATACTATGGTCTTAGTCGATATGCCACAAATGCTTGGTCCCATGCCTGGATATGATACGATCAATTATTTCAATGTCGGTAAATCATCCAAAAAGCCGGGTAAAGAATATATTTATAATTGGAATATTCGCAGTACCACGATACCAAACAATTTTTGTCTTGATGACTACGATTTTCGTAAACCACGGGCTAAGCTACAAGCCGCCATTCAGACATCACTCAGTTCGGTTAATAATACAGAAATATTCATGTGGCCCGGACGCTATGTAAAAAATGGACAAGGGCAATTTTATGCTCGAGTGCTTCAACAAGCCACAGAAGCCCAAAGTGAACTGATTAATGGTAAAGGTAATGTGTTGGGCATGGCTCCGGGACATACTTTCACCTTGTCACTACCTAATGATATTAAAGGTGATGACTACAATGACTACTTAATTACTGGTGCTCAATATACTTTTTATGAATCATGCTACGGCTTCGCTCTTAATTGCGAATATGACGACGATGATGATTGTGACGACGATAAACCCAATAAAGATAAAAATGTTGTCCAATTTGATGCTATCCCTGCCAATATCCATTGGAAACCACCAGCAGTAACCCCTTGGCCAAAAGCAACAGGTCTTGAAACCGCGGTTGTAACAGGCCCTAAAGATAAACCGATATGGACTGATAAGTACGGCCGGATAAAAGTGAAATTCCGTTGGGATAAAAGCGATAAAAAAGATGATACCAGTTCTTGCTGGATACGTGTGGCAACCCGTTGGGCTGGCTGGCGGTATGGCAGTATTTATGTACCCCGTGTGGGTGAAGAAGTTGTTATTAGTTTTGTCAATGGTGACCCGGATAAGCCTTTTGTTATTGGCAGCGCCTATAACAATGAAAATATGCCCCCCTGGGAGCTTCCCAAACATGAAACCCGTAGTGGTGTGATGTCAAATACAAAGGAAGGTAAACATGAACAAGCAAATTACCTCTTTATGGATGATGCTCCAGATAAAGAGTTATTTGATCTGCATGCAGAGCGTGACATGAATATCTCCGTGGAAAAGGATAAGAAAGTCACTATCGATGGGAACCGCACGACTGAAATAAAAAAACAGCAAACGGACACAGTAACAGGTAAAGCCAGTTTCACTTACGAAGATGCTCGTGACACGGTAGTTAAAGGCAAAGACACATTATCTGTTGAAAACAGCCAGCAAAGAACCATTCAGAAAGGAAGAAAAACAGAGATTAGTGATGGGGATACTTATAAACTCAAAGGGGATTTAAGTGCTAAAATTGACGGAAACTGGACACAGGATATTACCGGAACGACGTTAATCTCCAGTCCTAATCTCATTACAATAAAGAGCGATACTTATGTCGCAATAGATTGCCCACAGTCTTTTTATACATCCAAAGATTTTAGTGTTTCTTCGGTAAAAATAAGCATAAGTTCGGTTAAAATATCATTATCCCGCACAAAATTTAGTATAAGTTCAACCAATACAAGTTTCTCATCCACGATTTTATCTGTCAGCACAACTGATATATCCCTTAGTAAAACGGGAATAGAACTTTCGCAATCTAATACGAAGTTAGCTAAAGCAATGACTTCAATCATACAGGCAAGCGCTAACATTTTAAACAGCAGCTTACATATCATCAGTTGACTAATATATCTGGCAGATTGTCATGAAAATTATCAAACCCCTGCGGTTAAGTGTGCTTTATCGGCCTTATCGCTGGATGCAAAAAAACCATCTCGGCATCTCTATCATGGCACTGGCTGATATGAGCCCTACCCCACGCTTGCGTCCAGAACCAGAACTTTGGCAACTTGCAGAAAAAGAACTGAAAACCTGTAATGGTATTGTTGATCTCGCGATGCCTAAATCCTGTGCTGAATTTCTGGCCACAGGCTATGCCTATACGCATCACCAAGCCGATAAAACAGCCTGTACAGTACGTATTCAGGTGGATCAATTGGAAAAAACATTAGTTGCTTTCGGTGATCGTTATTGGATTGGTGATACTCCCTCAAAAGCTGAGGCATTTGAACAAATGCGATTGGACTGGAGCCGGGCTTTTGGTGGTGAAGGCTATGAAGAGAACCCACACGGTATCGGTTTCAGCCCGAAGTTGATAGAAAATGGCGTAAAAATCCATCACCTGCCCAATATCGAAACGTTGCACAAGCAGTTGTTATCACCAGAGGATAACCCCATTCCTGCCAGTTTTTGTCCACTGGATTTTACATGTCCGCGTCGTTTTACCCGTATTGGTAAAAAATATGACAAGGAGTGGCTGGAAAATGAATTTCCGGGGTTTGCCCATGATATTGACTGGCGACTATTTAATGCAGCTCCAAGGGATCAATGGCTGGATCAGATAACTGCCCTACCGGTCCAGGCTGCATGGCGTATTGAGAATATGCATCCTGAAAAACCGGTACAAGAAGGCGTTTTGCCTGCGTGGCGGGCGCGTTGTTTTATCAAGCGCTTACGTCTTGATGATGAGGTTTTTGAAGAAATAAGCATGCGCCAGACGACAGTATGGTTCTTTCCCCATTTGGAGCAAATGATCCTGATATGGCATGGACATTCCCAGATTAATGAAGATGATGCAGCGGATGTATTACAAATGGTATCGGCTCTGGAATTAAATGATAACCCCCTGGCAGAAAATCATTACTTGCAAGTGCTTAACCAACGTATGGATAAAGAAAAAGGCGTTTTGTATAGCTTCCGGGAAAAAGATCTCATCCCTGAAGAAATCATTGGCCCGTGGATAGATACGGAACAATCTGAAAACAATCCAATACAGGAAAATGTGCTTAATCGTGAAAAACGTCTCCGTGAACAACAGAAAGAACGTTTAGCTGAATATGGTTACGATATCGATACTATCATTCCTGCTCCCCCCGCAACATCTGCACCTCCTGCCACCCCCAGATTGGATGAACTGCCAGAATTTGTGGAGAAAATAGAGCAAGATGCGGCCCAAAAGCGGGCCGAAGCCGAGCTAAAGCGAGAGAATATAGCAGCCAAAGCGAAACAACTGGGTATTGATATTGATCAATCAGTGACAGAAAACCAAGCCAGAGGGCCAGAAAGTCTCTATAAAATGCGGGATATATTGCAGAAACAACAACAGCAAATAGCGTTTGATGACCCCAAATTAGCACAAATTGAACAATCACTACGTGATACGTATTTTTTTTCCGTGCAATCACAAAATCCGGCCTTACGCTTGACAGGAAGTTTGTCGCAAATCATCCGTAAACGGGTGCAAAAGATCATGGGGCAAGGTGGTAATTTCAGTGGCATGGATTTTACCGGAGCAGATTTGTCAAACATGGATCTGCGTGGAGCCAATTTTTCCCAGGCATTATTGGAAAGCGCCTGTTTCAATAATAGTCAACTGGACGAAGCCGATTTCAGTCGGGCTATGCTGGCCAGAACAGAGATCTGCAACGCTTCCCTGTCCGGGGTTAAATTGGATAATGCCAACTTAATATTGGCTAAATGTGAACAGAGCGATTTTTCCGGCGCTCGCTTCAAAGAAACACAATTACAGGAAGCACTGTTTGATCGTTGCCAGTTCAACCGTGCAACATTCACGGATCTGTTCCTGCAACAGGTTTTTATTACCCATTGTAATTTTCAATATTCCCAGTGGAAAGATTGTACCTTTGCAGAACTTGAATTACCTGCACTCAAATTCAATCACGCAAATCTGAATAAGGTATCTTTTCTCAAGTGTAAACTGAAACAAGCCATTTTTGACCATGCTCTCCTCGAAAGCTGTGCCTGGGTAGAAACTGAAGCAAACAAGATCCGATTTCGCTCCGCTAATCTGTTAACTTGTGCTTTTGCAATGGACAGCGAACTTAACCAGGCTGATTTCAGACAGGCTACTTTAACGGAATGCAATCTACGCAAAATGCCTTTGGTTCAGTCAATATTTCACTCCGCGACGTTGAACAACTGTGACCTGAGTGAAGCCAACTGTCAGTCAGCCGATATGCAGTATTTAAATACGATAAAAAGCCTATTTATCAGAACAGATTTTCGGGGGGCTTTGTTGAATAATGCCAATCTGATGAATGCTCTGATGCAAAAATGCAGCTTTAATGGTACGGATTTACGGGAAACCAATCTATTCCGCGCCGACATGTCCCAGTCCATCGTTGATAACTCAACCCTGTTTAAAGGTGTCTACACACAGCAAACTAAAACCTTACCCAAACGAGATAAGGAAGTGATATGAATTCGCTGTCAACAGGTGAACTGATAACAAAAATCAAACAAGGGGAAATAATTGAGAAAGTCAGCTTGCAAAATATGTCGCTCATCCGACAGGATTTATCTGGCGGGATTTTCAGGGAAGTCGATTTTTCTGGTGTGGATTTTTCTCATGCTCAACTGAAAGAAACTATTTTTACTGAATGCCAACTCGAAGAAGCCGTTTTTGATTCAGCCATGCTTGAACAGAGTACTTTTGAACAATGCAATATGAGCCGCACAGTATTCGACAAAAGTGAAATAACAAACTGCGTATTTAATACGTGTATTTTGCAGAAAGCACGTTTTACAGAAAATAAGCAAAATGAAACTCAGTTTATATCCAGTTCACTGCAAAGTGTAGAATTTAACAATAGTGACCTTGAACGGGTAACATTTATTGATTCAACACTTAATCGAGCAAAATTAACCAATAGCTGCCTGTTTCTGGTCACTTTTTTTCGGCTGGATTTACGGGAAACAGGTTTTTCTGCCAATGAATACACTAAAGCTGTTTTTTTTGAATGTGATCTACGTGGTCAGGATTATCAGAAACAACAACTCAAAGAGTGTCTGTTCACAGACTGTCAACTTAAAGCAGCAAACTTCAATCAAGCAAGATTAACTAACTGTAATTTCAAGGGTGCCACGTTACAAGGTGCAACGTTATCGAATGTCAATGCAACCCAGGCTTTATTCATTGAAGCAGATTTAACCCAGGCATGTTGCAGCAATAGTCTGTTTGAACAGGCGATTTTCGTCAGTGCCTGCCTTGAATCCGCTGATTTCAGGCAAAGCAAATTAATCCAGGCCATTATGCACAAAGTACATGCAGTAAATGCACGATTTACCGGCTGTGACATGTCTTATGCCGATCTTTCCTATGCCAATGTCAACAATAGTGACTTTCGTACAGCACACTTTATGAGAACACTTTTTCATCGTACCCAACAGACTGAAACACTGTTTTCTGACCGTCGTGGCATACTGGAAAATGATCCTGAACTGTTTGCAGCCGAAGAGTGGAGTATGCAACACAAGATTTAACCGGGAGAATCAAAATGTCAAAACCTTCTTATGCGCTTTCTTCACACCCTCTTACTACCGAACAACCCTTACACCAAGTTGCAGGTCAGGTTGTTAATCACCTTCAGGATGGTAGTTTAATAGTGGAAAGTAACAATCGGGGATGGCACTGCCGACGTGCTGCCAGTTGCCTGCTGACCCCTGAACCGGGAGATACCGTTTTAGTGACAACAGTTGATAGTCAACTCTGGATTTTGGCCATATTAGAGCGAGCAGAACAGCATCATCCGGCAGAAATCAGCGTGCCTGGTGATCTGGCTATCTCTTCTCAGGGAGATTTGAGTTTAAACAGCAACGGACTGAATATTGCTGCCAGCATTGGAAACTGCCATATCAGCAAAATGCAATACAGTGGTGAATCACTGTCTGCATGGGTATCCATCACCCAATTGGTTGGCAATAAATTTGAATCTGTCTGGCAGACAGTAACACAGCTTAGCAACCGACTATTTCGTCATACAACGCAGACAGAACAGGTTCAGGCAGGCCAACTAGATATGCAGGCTGAAAGCTATATTCGATTACATGCCCAAAACACCATGATGTCTGCAAAAGCTGTCACCAAAATAGATGCTGAACAAATTCATATTGGTTAAGGAGAGACATTATGTTTGCTAATACTCAAGGGGGTGGAATGGATCTGGCAGCCCCTGATATTTGCCTGACCCCATGTCCCTTTCCTGTACCCGTACCTTATCCCAATATGGCACAAGGGCCTACCGGCATCACTAATGCCATGAACATCTTATTTGCAGGCTCTCCTGTACATAACATAGCGACAAACTTTCCCATGACAACAGGTGATAATGCCGGAGTTAATATGGGAGTGGCTTCAGGAACAGTAATGGGACCAGCACGACATACATTAGGGGCCAACTCTGTCTTAATCAAAGGTTCACCAGTAACACGGCTGACAAGTCTCACTATGCAGAATTCAACAAACGCTGTGGGTGCCCGCATTACTCCCAGTCAGACAAAAGTGCTTATTTCAGCGGCCTGATGTATTCGGCTTTTTATTTTATTCAATGCTGGCTATGCCTGAATAATTAATGAACTTTATGATATGCGTTTTTCACTGAGAAAAACATTCTTAATCAAAACGTTATATTCAATTAACTATTGGATTAACAGAGCAATTTTACCCTCGTTTTTATTAATATCACTTCTTTTAATAATGACAGGCTGTTCATCGCAACCGGAAAAGTTGCCCCCTTATAAATTAATTTTCAGTATCGCATCTAATGTAAATGATTCAGCACCACTGAAAATACACGTTTTTTTATTGCAATCGAATGAAGAATTTATGTCGGCAGACTTTTTTTCACTACAAGACAAAGCGAAAGATACCCTAGGCGATAAATTGGTCAATGAAGATCGGTTTTTTATACTTCCTTTCAAACGTGCACATTATTTATTGGAAAAGAATCAGCCAGAAATCAGCTACATCGGAATTATTGCAGAGTATAAACAATTAGATGGCAAGAAATGGCGTATTTCGTTTCCAGTCCCTGTACCAGAAAAGCGCCCTTTTTACGAATTCTGGCGTTCTGCCCCCGATGAACTACAAGTGTGCGTTAAGGTTACTGGAAAAGGCTTAAGTTCCACCTCAAACTGTGCCGCAGGAAACTGAAAAAATCATGAATAGATCAGAAAAAGTCATTTGGACCGAAGGCATGTTTCTGCGCCCTCATCATTTCCAACAGACGGAAAACTATCTGGAAGCTTATGTCCGCGACTGGGGTAAATCCCAACTGCCCTACTACTGGGGTTTTCTGACACTCGAACTGGATCAGGAACTCCTCAATCAGGGTAAAGTCATGCTTTCCTCAGCGAGTGGTATTTTTCCGGATGGAACTCCATTCAGTTTTGACGGTGCGCATGCCCCTGCGCCTTTGCAACTCACTGAAAATCAGATAGATGTTAATGTAGTACTCGCCCTTCCTCTTTTTCGGCGGGGCAGAGAAGAAGTCATTTTCAGTGAAAAAAAAGATTCTTTGGCACGTTTTGTCAGCTTTGAAGCCGAAGTAAATGATTTTAATGCCATGTCAGTCGGTAGTGCTGCTGTGCAATTCGGCAAAATGCGCTTACGCCTGATGCTGGAGTCTGATTTGACACCAGAATGGACTTCATTGAGCATTGTACATGTCATAAATAGAACCAGCGATAATAAAATCTATCTTGATCAACAATTTATCCCTCCCCTGCTTAACTGTTACGCCAGCCCACAAGTGGCAGGATTTATCACCGATATCCAGGGGCTATTAGAGCAACGCCGCCAACAGATAAGTCAACGTTTGTTACAATTGGGACGGCACAATGATTCCGAAATCATGGATTTCCTGTTGCTGTCCCTGGTTAATCGCTATAGTGGCCAGGTCAACCACATACGGAATATATCGTTACTGCATCCAGAGAGACTATTTAGTGAGTGGCTGCAATTCGTCACTGAATTGGCAACGTTCTCCCAAAACCGGGTGCCGGAAGAAATCTTTCCCCTCTATGATCACGACAATTTGACACTGTGTTTCAATCAACTCATGTTTCAATTGCGTCAAGGATTGTCAATTATTTTGGAGGAGCATGCCATCCAGCTCCCATTGACAGAATATTCTCATGGTTTAAATATCGCCACATTACCCAATGCCAGTATGGTCAATACGTTCAGCTTTATTCTGGCTGTTTACGCTGATATCGCCAATGACACATTAATGAGTCATTTCCCGGCCCAAATGAAAATTGCTCCCGTCGGGCGTATACGAGAATTGGTTCAGTTGCAATTACCCGGTATTTCAATACGAGCTCTGCCATCCGTGCCGAGACAAATCCCTTGGCACTCAGGATATATCTATTTTGAACTGGAAAAAGACGGGGATTTATGGAAACAAATGGATAAATCGGGTGGTTTTGCATTGCATTTGGCGGGTGAGTTCCCCGGTTTAAATATGGAATTTTGGGCTGTCCGTGATCAGCCTAAATAGAGGTAATGACGCCGATGATAAGACAAGAAATGCAGAAGATTGAGCATTCATGGTTTTCTGGTAAAGCCAATGATAATCCTCTGGTTGCTGCTGCAAATCCCCTGCTGAATACGCTTCCCCAAATCCGGCATACCACTGTTCACCCGGACCCCGCAGGTTTACGTCAAAAACTGATTGATGAAATCCGACGTTTTGAAGTCGCGTGTCAGCATGCCAAACAACCCTATGAAGTCATTATTGGCGCACGCTACTGTCTATGTACCGCACTGGACGAAGCAGCCGCACTGACACCTTGGGGAAGTCGTAGTGTTTGGTCAGGTAGTGGATTACTGGTCACTTTTCATAATGAAACCTGGGGCGGTGAAAAGTTCTTCCAATTGTTGGCTAAATTGTCACAGAATCCCAAAGAAAATTTATTCCTATTGGAGCTGATTAATTTTTGTCTCCAACTTGGATTTGAAGGACGTTACCGCATCATGGACAACGGACGTTCTCAGTTAGAAACGCTAAAACAACGCCTGTTTCAATTAATTCGTTCAATCCGCGGCAATCATCCTGCCGAATTGTCTCCCAATGTACAAGTCATCACAAAACCCAACAAACTCTGGAGACCTTTTTTGCCTATGTGGATTTGTATAGCATTATTGTGCTTTCTGGGCTGTATCTTGTATATCGGCCTGAATTGGCGATTAAGTGATATATCTACCCCGGTTTTATCATCTATCTATCAGACCAATCTGCCAAATGTAGCTATTGATGATCGGATATCCCCACCTGTTCCCCCGACGCTGAATCTACAAAGCAGGTTACGGGATGAAATCTCTGCCGGGCTATTAACTGTCACCGATCTGGCTGATAGAAGTATCATCACCTTGAAAGGGGACGGTTTATTTAAATCAGCTTCAACACAAATCAGAAACCGTTATCTGGACGTTATCAGGCGTATTGCGGAAGCGATGAACCATTATAAAGGTGAAATTTTAGTTGTCGGATATACCGATAATATCCCCATCTATTCTCATTTCGTCTCTAACTACTCTTTATCGCTGGCCAGAGCGAAATCTGTCCAGAGAGAACTTCAGCATTATTTGCATCAGCCTGAGCGAGTTAAAACTGAGGGAAGAGGCGCAAGTGATCCTCTTGTCCCTAATGATACCCCCAGTAACCGGGCCAAAAACAGACGAGTAGAAATCACACTGTTAGTTTCTCCAGCCGATCAAATAAAGTGAGGAAACTAAGATGCTGAATGTACTCTTTTCTATCCTTACCAGCAGATTAATGTGGAGTTTTCTTGGTATAATGGCAATTTCTGCCATTATCTGGTTCATCGGGCCCATTATTTCTATCGGTAACTCAGTCCCTTTTGAATCGAAATTCATACGAATCTTTACCATTATTTCACTTTTCTTCGCCTGGCTCTTAAGTCAGTTAATTCCCCTGCTATATCGGACATGGCTTAATAAAAAATTAGCTAACCAATTGAATATCATTAAGGACGATAAAAAAGAACAGGAACAGGACAAAAAACACGATGATCAATACCTCACGTTGTCAGAACGCTTTTCTGACGCCGTAAAATTATTGCGAAAAGCTTATTTTTCTGGCTATTTTTCCGGTTTAAATGGCAAACCTAAACCTGGCTGGCGGGGGCTGTTTAGCCGTCAATATTTATACCAATTACCCTGGTATCTCGTTATCGGTGCACCACATTCAGGTAAAACAACAGCACTGGCAAATTCCGGGCTGAATTTCCCACTTTTAGACTATTTCGGCAAATCGGCTCTATACAGCATAGGAGATATGAATAGCTGTAACTGGTGGTTTACGAATAAAGCCGTCCTGCTTGATACCGCAGGTCGCTATACCACTCATAATAACAACTTACACGCAGCAGACAGCAGAGAATGGCAGACTTTTATCAGGTTGTTAAAAAAATACCGTACACGGCAACCAATCAATGGGATCATCCTTACTATCAGTGTGGAAGACTTACTGAATCCATCAACAGAAGCCCGTGATCAACACGCCTATATGTTACGCAGGCGTCTGTCTGAATTACGTGAAAAACTTAAAATCCAATTTCCTATTTACATTTTCATCACGAAAACGGATTTACTAAAAGGATTTAACGCCTATTTTACCCATTTTGATAAAGCATCACGTGAACAAATTTGGGGATTAACATTCCCACAAGACAAAAAAACTGACTGGAATATTAATTCGATATTTGAGGAACAATACAATCAGTTACAACTACGACTGGATGCAGAATTACCCTATATTCTCTTAAACGAGTCTAATCCGCGGCAATGTGCCGAGAGTTATCTGTTTCCACAAGAATTTGCTGCCTTACGTCCACGCATTGCGCAATATCTTGAAATTGTATTCGCGAGATCAGGATTTGAAATCCCCAATTATCCACGAGGACTCTATTTCACCAGCGGAACACAGGAAGGGAAACCATTTGATGGTGTTATGGATACATTTAACCGTAATTTCCAATTGCCAACAGACAATGACAGTATTTCAATGTCATGGGGAAATAATGATGATAAAGGAATTTTATATCAACCCCAGACTCGCCAGACTTATTTCCTGAAAAATTTACTGGACAGTATTTTTCAGGAAGCAGGACTTGCCAGCTACAACCGTTGGTGGGTATACCAAAATCGCCTGCTTAATGGGTTAGGCAACATGGCATTAATAGCAATTCTGGTCTTAGTAACCACTTTATTTCTAACCAGTTATAACAATAATAAAAATTATCTGATGGAAGTTCAGGCTAAAATTCCGACCATATTGCGTCAGGGAGCTGAATTAAATAAAAATCATGATGATACCGATGAGATAATTAACACCTATAATCTATTGCCGATTTTGAACAGTCTGGCTGACCTCGCTAAAAACCAGAACTTTTCGCTGGATGATCCCCCAATATCTTACCGTATGGGATTATATAGTGGTGAACAAGTCAGTAATGCAAGCCGTACTCTGTATATGAAAGCACTGCAAACACTACTACTGCCACAAATAACAAAGTTAATCACCAGCCAACTACACAATGCTAACAACAATAATACAGAGGAAACCTACAATACGTTAAAAGCGTATCAGATGTTATATCAGCCCAAACACTATGACGGTGCGTTTCTACGTAATTGGGTGATGCAATATCTAAAAGCACACTTAGATCCAGAAACAACTCAGGCACAACTACAACAACTTAACGGGCATCTCAGCCAATTACTGGATAATCAGGTTGTCACATCGCCATATATTCGTAATGACTATCTGGTTGAACAAAAACAAGCATTCATTGGCAGTATTCCCCCTGCACAACGAGCCTACAATATTCTGAAACACAATTTGTTACTTGACCCCAATTTAACATCAGTAAATTTAGTCACACTTGCAGGTCCTCAAGCTGAATTAGCTTTCTCACGTATTAGTGGAGCCCCCATAACCAGTGGCATACCAGGAATGTTCACTCCTGCGGGGTATAAAAAAAGTATCGGCAAAGATCTCATGACTTTTCTTGTTAATTTGAATTCACAGGATAATTGGGTACTGGGTTCCTATGCGAGAAAACAGTCAGTTAAAGATCTCGAACTATCTGTTCGACAGTTTTATATCAATGATTATATTTATCAATGGGACAAATATCTGACTGATATTCGTTTGAACAATATTAATGAATTAAATCAACGGGCCAGCACAGCACGTTTGCTCTCTTCTTCAGCTTCACCGATGCGTACCCTGCTAATCAATATCAGCAAAAATGTCACACTAACTAATAACCAACTCAACAGCCTTATGAATAAGGCTAAAGGTAAAGTCAGTAGTAACTTCACAAACGGTAAATTAACAAATTTCGTTCCAAAGCAAATTTTGCCGGATAATAGCCAACCGTCACCAGAGCAAGTGTTAGCAGAACATTTTGCACAAATTACCGCTCTGACGAAAAGCCCTGATGGAAAAAATAAACAAATACCTTTTGACGATATACTGAAAAAAATCGGTGACTTATATCAGTATCTGGCTTCAGTGCAAAATGCCGTCAATACAGGTATGCCTTTTCCTCCCAACAATATTATTACCCAGTTACAAACGGCATCTGAACGCCTGCCAATACCATTCAAAGATATGATTTCTGCCCTGGCAATTGGAGCCAGTAGTGATACACAAATCAGTGATATGAAAAATGTCAGCAAACATCTCGGTGCAGAAATAGGGGGTTTTTGCCAACAGGCTATTGCCAATCGTTATCCGTTGATGCCTAAAGCGTACAAAGATATCAAACCTGATGACATGACACGGATGTTTGCCCCCGGAAAAGGCTTGATGGACACTTTTTTTCAAAAAAATTTAGTGGGTAAGGTTGATACAACTCAGCCAGGATGGCGGTTTATGCCGGGGGTAGATGGTAAGCCTTTACCCGGTGGAGAAAAGTTGCTCAAACCTTTCCAGCAGGCACAGATTATTCGCGATACTCTCTTTTCCAGTGGGGCTCTCACACCGTCATTTCATATCATGGTTCGCCCAATCAGTATGGATAATGAGATATTGAGTATGGTTCTGGATGTTGATGGGCAACGACTGCAATACAGTCACGGCCCTCAACTTTCGCGGCTCATTAGCTGGCCGGGCTCTGCGGGAACCAATCAGGCCCGTATTCAATTAAATTTAGAAAATGGCACAACGGCAAACTTATCGACTTCTGGCCCCTGGGCACTGAATCGGTTACTGGATCAAGCGAAGCGTATTTGGCAAAACAGAACAGGAAATCCAACTCAAAGTGATGATGCTGGCTTACAGGCAATGTTTAATATCAAAGGGCATACGGTTTTACTGGAGTTCACACCAAATAGTATTTTCAGTCCGTTTAAACTGCCTGATTTCTCTTGCCCGAACCTGACGAGTATGAAAACACCATGAATATTGATGCTTTATTTGCGCCAATCAGTGAAGAGTCTCCCTGTGGGGAAAACCTTGAATACGATGATGTATTTCTGCTATTAGAACAAAGTATTATCGGAAAAGCAGAGCAACAGTTTGGGGATTTTGTTATCCCTGCGGAGCCACCCGATTGGTTAGAAGTGGAAAAACAAGCTACAACGCTACTGCTGTCCCGTACCAAAGATCTGCGTATTATCATCGCTCTCATGCATGCATGGGTAGAAACTCAGGGAATATGTGGCTATGCCGATGGGCTGGCGCTACTCCGACAAACACTGGAGCACTATTGGGAAGAGGTATGGCCAAGACTGGAATTTGATGGTGAATACGACCCCTTATTTCGCCTCAATGCTTTGGCAGATATTGAAGATGGCGCCCCTCTCTCAATAAAAGTGCAATATTCCATTCTGCTGAAAAGCATTTCGCAAGAATTGTCATTCCGGGAAGTTTGCTCACTGCTTGATGGTTCGATAACAGAAATTAGTGGTTACACCGGAGGGCGAACCCGCCTGCAAGATGAGTTAAAACAACAAGCTGACAGCCCGGAAATATCAGCATTAGCCATCATTCGCGATCATATTACGGCTCTGCTTGATATTATTCGCCAGCACTTATCCGCCGGCCATATGCCTGAACTATCGCGATTCCTAAAAAATCTGAATACTGTTATTGAATTTAGCGCATTAAGTAGACCCACAACTGCCGCTTCGATAACTCCCGGCAACAAAGGAGAACCTCAATCTGCATCAGTGATAAAACAGGCAACGACGCGATCATCAATAAACCCATCGTCTATAGTGCCATCATCAACAGATACAGCAGCTCCGGCTGGTTTGTCCTCATTTAATTGGTACGGAGTAGAAGTCAATAATCGTGATGAAGCACGCATGTTATTGGAAAAAGCGAAAACCTATTTTCTGACACACGAACCAAGCCACCCTGCTCCGATGATGATTGACCGTATTCAACGCCTGATTGATCGTGATTTTATCGATATTATCTATGACCTTGCACCAGAAGGATTAAACCAGCTCGCCATCATCTTTGGCCATACTGATAATTCTGACACTGATATGAATTAGTTGTCTCTTGTATTTATCCAACCAACAAAGAGGCAGCGTGAAAGACGAAGGGTATATCGCCCGTTTACCTCTTAACTTACCTATTTAGCCAGTAATGGAGAAATTGTCATGAAATCCAGTGGACAAAAGTTTATCGCCCGAAATCGTGCTCCTCGAGTCCAGATTGAATACGATGTCGAGCTTTATGGCTCAGAAAAAGTTGTCCAATTACCATTTGTCATGGGCGTTATGGCTGATTTGGCAGGAAAACCCACAGAAGCCCTACCAGACGTTAGCGACCGAAAATTTCTGGAAATTGACATTGATAACTTTGACGAACGCATGAAATCAATAAAGCCACGAGCCGCCTTTCAGGTTGATAACACCTTGACAGGTGATGGCAAACTGAATGTCGAGTTAGTTTTTGAAAAAATGGAAGACTTTCAACCTGATGCTATCGCTAAAAAGGTAGAACCTTTAGCTCAACTGTTGGAAGCACGTACCCAACTGGCAAACCTACTGTCTTATATGGATGGTAAAAGTGGCGCAGAACAACTGATTGCTGAAATACTGCAAAATCCTGCTCTGTTGAAATCACTGGCGGAAGCGCCAAAACCTGAAGATAGCACTTCAGCTTCAGATGAAGGTGCTGAAGATAAGGAGTAATTGATGAGTACAACTGAACAAGAAAACCTGGCTCAACAAGAGCAGACACCGAAAGAATATACGGTTGATGAATTAAGTGTATTGCTCGGTAAGGAATTCCGTCCACAAAGTGATCAAACACGTGATGCCGTTGAAAATGCGGTAAAAACTCTGGCACAGCAGGCACTGGAAAATACTGTTACCATCTCTGGCGATACTTATCGCACTATTCAGTCATTGATTGCTGAAATTGATACCAAAATATCACAACAGATGAATCATATTCTGCATCATGATGAATTCCAGACACTGGAAGGCGCATGGCGTGGTCTGCATTATCTGGTTAATAACACAGAAACCGATGAAATGCTGAAAATCCGTGTGATGAGCCTTTCCAAAAAAGAACTAAGTAACACACTAAAACGTTTCAAAGGTGTTAGTTGGGACCAAAGCCCACTCTTTAAGAAGATCTATGAAGCAGAATACGGTCAGTTTGGTGGTGAACCTTTCGGCTGTCTGGTAGGCGATTACTATTTTGACCATACCGCGCCGGATGTTGAACTTTTGCGTCAGCTAGCACAAATCGGCGCCGCAGCACACTGTCCATTTATTTCAGGAGCAGCCCCAAGTGTTATGCAAATGAAATCCTGGCAGGAGTTAGCTAACCCTCGTGATCTCACCAAGATTTTCCAAAATACGGAGTATGCCCCCTGGCGGAGTTTACGCGAATCAGAAGACGTACGTTACATCGGATTAGCACTGCCCCGTTTTCTGTCCCGTTTACCTTATGGTGCTCTCACTAATCCCGTTGATAATTTCAATTTTGAGGAAAATACTGAAGGCCCCACCCACGAAAACTATACCTGGGCAAATGCCGCTTATGCTATGGCGGTCAATATCAACCGTTCCTTTAAACTGTACGGCTGGTGCACCTCTATTCGCGGTGTGGAATCTGGTGGTATTGTAGAAAATTTGCCTTGCTATACTTTTCCCTCTGATGATGGCGGGGTGGATATGAAATGTCCTACCGAGATTGCCATCAGCGATCGTCGTGAAGCTGAATTAGCCAAAAATGGTTTTATTCCACTTTTACACCGTAAGAATACCGATATGGCCGCCTTTATCGGTGCCCAATCGCTGCAAAAACCATCAGAATATTATGATCCTGACGCTACAGCAAATGCCAATCTCTCTGCTCGTCTGCCTTATTTATTTGCCTGCTGTCGTTTTGCTCATTACCTGAAATGTATTGTACGCGACAAAATTGGGACTTTTCAGGAGCGTAGTGATATGGAACGTTGGTTAAATGAATGGATCACTCATTATGTTGACGGTGACCCAGTCAATTCATCACAGCTTACTAAGGCGAAGAAGCCACTGGCAGCCGCAGAGGTTCAGGTAGAAGAAATAGAGAGCAACCCAGGATATTATCAAGCTAAGTTTTTTCTGCGCCCCCATTATCAATTGGAAGGACTAACCGTTTCTCTACGTCTGGTTTCAAAATTACCCTCACTAAAAGGAGCATGATACTAAAAAGTCATTTTCTCTAAGCAAAATCAGAAATCATCCCGCACAGAGGGGGCTTCCAGTAACAATACACATGTATTTCTAGACCGCATATACATACTCCAATATACATCCATTGGATTCAATCATCCCATTCAACTCTATTAAGGCAAAGATTATGTCTAACAACGCATATATTACTTTTACTGACATTCAAGGTGAATCAGGTGACGAAGCCCATAAAAATTGGACTGCCGTCCATGTTTTTGAACTGACAATGACTAATTCTATTTCCACAAATACTCAGTCTAGCGGATTGAGTTCAGGTATAGTTGAAGTTCCTGGTATTACTGTAGGACTCTTCTTTGATAAATCATGTATCACTTTGTCTAATTATCTGACGATAGGTAAACATATCAATGAAGTTAAAATTGAAGTATTGCGGCAAGGAGGCGAAAATGTACTTTGGCATAAAATAGTCATGACGAACGTTATGGTAGCAAGCACATCGCTCGGATTCTCATTTGACCAATATATTTCTACTGTTAGGTTATTCTTCCAAAAACATAAAGAAAGCTATTATCCTCTGGACTTCACAGGCAAAAAAGGCGCCGAAGTCACTTATGGATGGGATTCTTTCACTAATAAACCTCTCTAATTTCATTATAATCTACCCCGATAACCTCCCTGTTTCAGGGAGGTTATCTCTACTAACCTATCCTTATCAAAAAAATAGGGATCTACGCTTATGCGATTCACCATTGTTAAAAACACCGGTACAAATCAACCCACACAATTGAGTTATGATTTTTCGCCTCCGGGGGGAACTATCGGTCGCAGCAAAGACAATAACTGGATTTTGCCCGATGAAGAGCAGGCTATTGCCCGGCTTCAGGCCATCGTGTCTATTTCTGCTGATGGTGAGTGTCGGATTACCAATCGTGGCTCTGCATCTGAGTTGTTACTAAACACAATACCATTGGCTCCGGATCGTCAGGTTGAAATCCGCGATGGTGATGTATTGAATATTGGTGACTATCAGATTCAGGCAGTTGATATCAATAAAAGTGCACCTCCGCAAGCAACCACTCGGATTATCAATACGGAATCCCAATCGGCTACCAACTGCTCAGGCATTCCCAATGAAATCTGGGACGGTCTGGAACAGATTTTCACTGCATCCGATACTTCGTCCTCCCCCAACAAACAGCAGACAACATCAGGGGGAAATGACAATAACCCACTACTCAAACCCCAACAACAGGAAAACGATGAACGTAACCCGATTGATCCATTAGCCCAAATTGAAAACACAACCGATCTAGAGACACTACAATTACGGGCGACAGATCCTGTGACTATGTTCCACTCAGATGCCCTCTTCCAACAGGAAGATATTCTGAATAACAATACCCCCACAACATTATTCCAGTACGATGATCAGAGAATTGAACATAGTGACGACAAAGAAAAAGAAATTGAAATTGATCCACTGGCATTATTTTCTGACAATTCTATAAAACAGCAGAAATACGTCAAAAATGATGACCCGCTAAACTTGATGTTAGATAATGCCGTACCACTAACATCACCTGATAACCCAACAACTTCTAATTCTCAGTTTGCGCCTATATCACAGCCCATATCTGCTCAGGATAAACAATCCATTACTCAGCCACCTTCTTTACCTCCACTCTTCACAACAGAAGAGATATCTAAGGAACTCAGTAAAGATTTAACTAAAAGCCATACAGGTATAGAAGAAGCCAGAACAAAAGAAAATATTTTTCCTCCTGCTCCTTCAAATGAATATCCTGATTATCCGGCCAACACCAATCACCAACCCTCTGTTAAGCACCAAGCGAGTCACGCGAATCATTCCCTGCATATCACGCATGATAATCATGCTTATGAACGGCTTGGTATTGATCCAATAAGCTACAGTTCCAATAACCATCAAACAGACGGGATCAAACTAGAGGGGAAATTACTGGCATCGCTATTAGAAGGAATGGGACTCAAAAATCTTCACCAACCACAATTTGATGAACACCGTATGTATCAATTAGGTCTGTTTATCAGCCAGTTATCTCAAGGGATTGTCGCACTCAATGCTTCACGCACTATGCTGAAACGGGAAGCTGATGCGGATATGACTCAAATGCTACTGGATGCCAATAATCCATTTAAGCTATTACCTTCTGGTCAATCTGTTTTAGTACAGATGTTTGGTGATCATATGCCGGGATTTATGCCTATTGAGCAGGCGACTCGCGATATTTTAATTGAATTACAAGCACACCAATTAGGAATGATTGCAGGAGTACGTGCCATTACAAGAGATATTCTGCAACTCTTCCATCCCGGTGTGCTTGAGCAGAAAGCACGGGATGAAGGTGGTATGCCACGTTTGTCTTTATCGTCAACTTACAAAACATCACTGTGGGAATTTCTCACCAAATACTATCAAAAAACAGCCAATGAATTTGAGCAAAATTCAGCACTGTTTGGTGAAAACTTTCTGCAATCCTACGAAAAAGAGGTCAATAAATATAAAAGTTCTCAAAGCAAACTAAAAAAATAAACAAACTAAAAAATAGGTTCATTGCCTCAGCAATCTTTCCCCTATTGCCCATTATCACCACGACCAATAGGTACTCCATGAATGACAATATAACTTTAATGCATGGTGGTTATCATCGTCGGAGTAATACCAAGCATATCACTGCCAGAGACAGAATGCAGCCATCCTTGCTGGATAGACTCACTGATAACGACCCCGATAAGAAAAAAGAGGCAATCAGCAACTATCTGATATCACACAGTACATTACGGCAAAATGTTCTGCGGGATTTACAGTGGTTGCTCAATAGCATCAACTGTGAATCTGAGCAAGATCTTACCCTATATCCGGAAATACGCTGTTCTGTTTATAACTTTGGGCTAGAACCCCTGGCAGGTAAACGCATGTCTGAAATAGAGTGGGAAGATATTCAACATAAAATCATTAAGGCTATACATGTGTTTGAACCACGCATTATCGCTGATGAACTTGAAGTGCGTTGTGTTTCCGATACTCACTCTCTGAATCTATACAATACATTATCCATAGAAATTAAAGGTTTTTTGTGGTGTGTTCCCTGGCCACTCGAATTCCTGTTCCGTAGTGATATTGACCTGGAAAACGGTTATTTCACTATCAAAGAAGCAGGATAAAAACAGATACGAGAGGATACGGATACATGGATAACAAACTACTTGAATATTACAATCGTGAACTAGTCTATTTACGTGAGATGGGCAAAGAATTTGCCGAACGTTATCCAAAAGTCGCCAACCGACTGGGTATGCACGGTATTGATGTTGCTGACCCTTATGTTGAACGACTTATGGAAGGTTTTGCTTTTCTGACTTCCCGTATTCAGTTGAAAATGGATGCTGAATTCCCGAATTTTTCCCAACAATTACTGGAGATGCTCTACCCTAATTATCTGGCCCCCACTCCATCAATGACAATCGTCGAACTCCAGCCTGATACCAGCAAAGGGGATATCAGCCACGGTTTTTTAGTGCCACGTGGAACGCTCATGCACTGTCAGACATTGAAAAAAGATGGCATCACATTCCAGTACAGCACAGCACAAGACGTTATTTTGCAACCATTACATTTGCAGAAAGTTGAACTGGGTAAGCTCCCTGCCAACATTCCTCTGGCAACTTTAAATCTTCACCAATCCGGTGCTGTCAGTGCGCTGCGCATTCATCTCTCCTGCAAAGGAAAATTTTTCCTCAATGAACTGGATCTCAACAAACTGGTATTCTTTCTTTCAGGGCCGGATATTCAATCCCAACAATTGTTAGAATTACTCATGGAACATTGCGTCGGCATGGTATGCCAGACCCTTGGTGATACTCCCCAATATCAAGTTTTACCTGATACTTCTCCACATCATGAAGGTTTTGATGATGATCAGTCATTGTTACCTAATGATCCACGTACTTTCAGTGGCTACCGTCAGATCCAGGAATATTTTGCTTTTCCGGCACGTTTCCAGTTTTTCAGCATTAGTGGCATGCAATCTCTGTTGGAAAAAACACAAAAAGAGAGTGAGTTTGAACTTATCCTGCTTTTGGACAAAATAGACACGGATTTGGAGCATCTGGTTGATGTCTCTTATTTAGCTCTCAATAGTACACCTGTCATTAATTTATTCCCTAAGTTGACTGAACGTGCCACGGTAAAAGAAAGTACTAATGAATACCATTTAGTTGTCGATAATATCAGGCCTCTGGATTATGAAATCTTTTCCGTAAAACATCTGCATGGTGCAGATATTAAACACAGAGAAACACAGATTTTCAGACCCTTCTGGTCTACTTTCAGTGATGATAAAAGCAATTACGGTGCCTATTTTTCTGTGCGCCGTGATCCCCGCATTTTATCTGAACATGCCCATCATTACGGCACCCGGACCAGTTATGTCGGTACAGAATCCTTTGTTTCTATTGTTGATGAACAACATTCCCCTTGGCCGAACGAACTCAAATTCCTAACTGCCGATGTCCTGTGCACTAACCGCGATTTATCTGCAATGTTGCGTCAACAAGATCTTGATAACTTCGTTATGCTGGATTCTATCCCCATCAACCAGATTGTATTTCTTAAAAGACCAACCATACCACGCCCTGCCTTAGCACAAGGTTCAATATCCTGGAAATTAATCAGTCACCTCCATCTCAATTACCTGAATTTTATGGATAAAAATGATGAACAAGGGACTCAGGCATTACGGCAATTACTCAGTCTGTATGCCAATCTTTCAGAGCCAGCTATCACCCGTCAGATTAATGGTATTCGCCATTGTTCATTAAAAACGATTTATCGGAGGGTTCCTGAACCCGGCCCAATCGTTTTTGCCCGTGGAGTCAGCATTGAACTGGAAGTGGATGAGCAGGAATTTGCCGGAAACAGCCCCTGGTTACTAGGAAGTGTTCTGGAAAAACTATTCTCGCGTCTGGTCACCATGAACTCTTTTACTGAAATGACTCTCTATAGCCAGCAACGTGGCAAGATCGGTTTTTGGCCGGCCCGGATGGGAAAAAAGAAACTGATATAACCAGTACTTACAGATAAAAATGAATATGAGCGAAACAAGTGCCATTTCCATACATCGCATATGTCACCTGCCGGATAATTTTTGGCAACAACTCACCCAGACACCGTGGCAATTCGATCTATTTCAAACCCTACGCCGAATAGACGCCCAGTCCGGGGAGTATTATATGTTAGGTTCTGCCCCATTGCCGCGATACGATCTGTTGCGTCTGGGTCAAAAAGCATCAATGATATTCGCCCCATCGACCATTGCTGAAGCCAAAAAACGCGAAAACTCAAAACTGTATGACATATTGATTTACAGTTTTGGTTTGTTCGGCCCAAATGGGCCATTGCCGCTCCATATCACCGAATATACTTATGCGCGACAATATAACTATCAAGACCCAACACTGAACGCATTTGCTAATTTATTTCACCATCGGCTAATACTGCTGTTCTATCGTGCCTGGGCTAATTCCCAATCAACAGTATCGCTTGATCGTCAGGATAACCAACGCTTCTGTCATTATCTTGCTTGCCTGATTGGTATGGGATTACCTGCTCAACAACAATCAGATTCAATTAGTGAACACGCCCGTTATTCTTTATCAGGCCATTTATCCCGGCAGGGACATGGCGCGGAAGGGTTGGCAAAAATATTATTCTGTTACTTCAATATTCCGTTAAAAATTATACAAAATATCCCCCAATGGTTGAAAATTGAGGCTCAGGATCAGGCACGGTTAAAAGCCGGACGCAATATGCCTCGTTTGGGTGAATCGGCCTTTTTGGGAACTGCATTATATGATGTTCAATATAAATTCCGCCTTGAACTCGGCCCGTTAACTTTGGCTGAGTATGAAGCGTTTTTACCAAACCAACCAAAGTCACTACAGCTACGTGATTGGGTATATCAATATTTCGGGATCGAATACGCATGGGATATCCGCCTGATACTTGATCGAGCTGATATAAAAGGTATTCACCTGTCAGAGCCCGTAAAATTAGGATTAAGTAGCTGGCTTGGCAACATTGAACAGAAATCCCATTGTGGTGACTTAATCTATAATCCATAATTTCATTGAATAACAATTTCATTAAGTAATAACTCTACTAAACAACAATTCCACTAAACAGTAATGTAATCACTCTCTACAAAACACGATCAACGATAACATCACGGATTACACGTTATGTCAGAAATCAGCCGCTCCGTACTATTTGGTAAGCTTAACCGCACATTATTCACCTCGCTAGAAGGTGCCACTGCTTTTTGCAAATTGCGGGGGAATCCTTATGTTGAGTTAGTGCATTGGCTACACCAAATCATGCAGCAACAAAACTGTGATTTACAGAAACTTCTCCATCATTTCGGGCTGGATGAATCTGCGTTGACCAAAGACATTGTTACAGCGCTGGATCGCCTGCCACGTGGTGCCAGCGCTATTTCTGATCTCTCAGAACATATTGATAGTGCCGTTGAGCGAGCTTGGGTTTATGGTTCACTGAAATTCGGTGTTAATCAAATTCGCAGTGCCCATTTACTGATAGGCATATTGAAAACTTTCAATCTACGCAATGCCCTGAAAGCCATTTCTCCTCTGTTTGATCGCATTAATACAGATGTCCTGATCGATAATTTTCACGCAATATTCGATGGCAGTGATGAAGCCCAGGAGATCACAACATCATCAACAGGTACACCAGGGGCAACAACACAAACTGCAACAGGCTCAGCGCTACAGCAATATGGTCAGGAATTAACGGCGCGGGCCCATAATGGTGAGATCGACCCTGTGTCTGGACGTGATGAAGAAATCCGCCAGATCATTGATATCCTGATGCGTCGCCGTCAAAATAACCCATTACTGACAGGTGAAGCTGGTGTCGGTAAGACTGCGGTAATTGAAGGGTTAGCACTGAGAATTGCCGCGGACGAAGTTCCTCCTCCTTTACGGAATGTTCAACTTTGGTTGTTAGATATTGGCATGTTACAAGCAGGCGCGGGGGTTAAAGGAGAATTCGAATCCCGACTGCGAAAAGTGATTGAAGAAGTGCAATCCAGTCCAACCCCCATCATTTTGTTTATTGATGAAATCCATACTCTGATTGGTGCTGGTGGGCAACAGGGAACAGGTGATGCTGCCAACTTATTAAAACCTGCCTTAGCGAGAGGCCAATTACGTACACTGGGTGCTACAACCTGGTCAGAATATAAAAAATATATCGAAAAAGATCCTGCCTTGACTCGTCGTTTTCAGGTTGTTCAGGTTCATGAACCTGACGAAACTAAGGCTCTGATCATGCTACGTAGTCTGGTCAATACACTGGAAAAACATCACCGTATTCTTTTATTAGATGAGGCAGTCGAAGCAGCAGTGCATCTCTCCCACCGTTACATTCCTGCCCGTCAGTTACCGGACAAAGCCATTGCATTACTGGACACAGCCTGCGCCAGAGTTGCAGTCAGCCAACATGCAGAGCCTCCTCAGCTAGAAAACTGCCGCCATCAGATAGATGCCCTGAATGTTGAACTGGAAATTGTGGAGCGGGAAGCAAAAGTAGGTATGGGTGACCCTCAGCGAACAGAAAATATCTTCAATCAACTCGCCACTCTGGCAGAACAAAAAGCGCAGCTAGAAGCACGCTGGCAACAAGAACTTTCCCTGACAGAGAAAATTATTCAATTACGCATCCAATTGAATGAAGACCAAAATGATGATACCGCGACTCTCCATACCGAATTAACTGAGCTGCAACAACAATTGAAAACTTTACAGGGGGAAGAGCCTCTCATTTTTGCGGCAGTAGACAGTAACGTTGTTTCCGCGGTTGTGTCAGATTGGACCGGCATTCCTCTAAGCCGCATGATGAAAGATGAAATTGAAGCTGTATTGCAGTTGGCTGATACACTCAGTCAGCGAGTGATTGGTCAGTACCACGCATTGGAAATAATCGCAAAACGGGTACGTACTTCACGGGCAAAATTAGATGATCCCAATAAACCGGTTGGCGTTTTTCTATTATGTGGCCCTTCTGGGGTGGGTAAAACGGAAACAGCACTCGCTCTGGCTGAAACACTATATGGTGGTGAGCAAAATCTCATTACCATCAATATGAGCGAATTTCAGGAAGCACACACCGTATCAACATTGAAAGGAGCTCCTCCCGGCTATGTTGGCTATGGTGAAGGGGGAGTATTAACCGAAGCTGTTCGCCGTCGTCCTTACAGTGTTGTATTGCTGGATGAAATCGAAAAAGCACATCCTGATGTTCATGAGATTTTCTTTCAGGTCTTCGACAAAGGCTGGATGGAAGATGGTGAAGGCCGACACATTGATTTTCGTAATACCATTATTATCCTGACATCCAATGTGGGAGCCGATTTAGTCAGTTCACTATGCCGCCAGCATACCCAACAAGATAATAGTGTACCAGAGCCGGAACAGCTCAGTTCCGCATTACGTAAGCCATTATTGGACACATTCCCTGCGGCTTTATTGGGGCGTTTGTTGGTTATTCCCTACTATTCATTGAATGACGAAGTGATGACTAATATTGTCCATTTACAATTAGGGCGAATTCAAAAACGTTTACTGGAGAACCATGGCATTGCTGCAACATTTGATGACGCTATGATTGAAAATATTGTCAGTCGTTGTACTGAGGTTGAATCAGGTGGTCGTACGGTGGATGCTATCTTGACTAACACCATATTGCCACAAATCAGTCAACGGCTGCTCTCTGCCAGCGCCCAGGATGAACAATATAACCGGTTACAAGTATCACTCGAACAAGGGGAACTTGAATTCCAGTTTTCGAATGATAATCAATAGATCCTGCGTAACATCGTGTGTATACCCTATGGGTTTCAAGATACAGCCAACAAAGAGGGAATTTGAAAAGTAAAGAGGACAAAACAAAGATTCAAGAGGCCATCTCCGATGCAGAATTCCGACTATAACTACTTTAATAACAGGCACTCATTATTGCAGGCATTACCTATCGGGTACTGCTTCAAGGAATTTGAAATTGAAAAAATTGTGGGTAAAGGTGGATTTGGTATCGTATATAAGGCTTGGGATCACCGTAAAAAATGTGCTGTTGCCATTAAAGAATATCTGCCATCAGCAATTGTGCTCCGTCGCAATGATTTAAAATTAAAACTGCGTTGCTCAAGTCTGCAAAAGAAATTCAAAATCGGTCTTCATAGTTTTATGCGTGAAGCCCATATAATGTCTTGCTTTAACCATCCATGTTTGCCCCGTTTTCTGCGTTTTTGGCAACAAAATAGCACGGCTTATATTGCCACCCCGTTTTACAGAGGTATAACACTAAAACTGTTGCAGCTAAAACACCCAAAGCTCATTACGCAGAACTGGCTGTGTCGTATTTTGTTTCCCTTGTTTGATGCCCTCAATACGCTTCATCAGGCAGGCTATCTGCACTGTGATGTTTCTCTCGATAATATTTTAATTCAGAACAATCAGTTACCAATACTGCTTGATTTGGGATCGGCCCGAAAAACAACGGAACATTTGTCTGATGATGAAGAAATCACTGTCAGGCCTGGTTTCACGCCTTGCGAACAATACACCATCAATGAAGAAGGACAGCAAGGCCCCTGGACTGATATCTATGCTTTAGGGGCTGTATTACATACTTTGATTGTCGGGAAACCACCACCCGTCAGCATTGTGCGCAATATTGAAGATCATTATCAACCTTTAACCAAACAATGTCCTAAAGGTTATTCCTTATCATTTCTACATGTCATTGATTGTATGCTGGCAATAAAAGTGTCAGACCGCCCGTCTTCCATTTCAAAATTAGCTGCGATGATAAAACCCTCTCTTATACAAGCCTGTAAAACTCCCACATCGCATCTCCCATTCCTTTATCAGATCTCCTGACATACCTGCCTTCAGGAGATCCGAGCTAGGAATAACAACCGAAAATTCATTTCCTGAAAAACATTATCCCCAGGGAAAATTCTGTCGTTTGTACAAGCAAGTATTATTCATCATTCGAATCCGATCCTACTGTCTGTTTTTTACCACTCAATCCATATTCACGCAGTTTATTGGCAATAGCGGTATGAGAAACACCAAGTCGTTTTGCCAACTTGCGGGTACTGGGATAGTGGCGATAAAGACGGGTCAAGACAGAACGTTCAAAACGCTTACTGATTTCATCTAAAGAGCCAACCAGAATGTCTTCATTGATAAAGGCAGTTTCTGTTTCTAATTCCGGTAACTGAATATCTTGTGGGCTTAATTGATTACCTTCAAGCTGCGTTAATGCCCGGTAGATGGCATTACGCAACTGCCTCACATTTCCGGGCCAATAATAGCTACACAAGAATTGTTCTAGATCAGGTGAGAATTTGGGTTTTTCTACACCTTGCTCTCTGGCAAAACAAGTTGAAAAATAATCCGTCAATGGAATGATATCAGCCTGACGTTCCCGTAAAGGTGGCAAAGTGATGGTTAATACATTGAGCCGATAGTAAAGATCTTCCCTGAATTCCCCTTTTTGCACCAACTCAACCAAATTCTTCTGAGTAGCACAGATGATCCTGACATTCACTTTAACTTCGTTATCCTCTCCAACACGACGAAATGTTCCATCATTGAGGAAACGGAGTAATTTGATCTGCATTTGTGGCGACATTTCACCAATTTCATCTAACAGAACAGTGCCACCATTCGCCTGCTCAAAAAAACCTTTTTTGCCTTCCAGTGCATTCGGATATGCACCCGCTGCATAACCAAACAGTTCACTTTCTACTACGTCATCCGGCATAGATGCACAATTTAGTCCAAGAAAAGGTTGTTTTCCTCTTGAACTTCTCAGATGACACGCTTTGGCAAATTCATCTTTCCCTGTTCCTGTATCACCAATAAGCAACAAAGGCAGATCCAACATAGCCATTTTACGAGCCTGTTCAACGACATGAACCATCTTCGGACTGACAGCAATAATATTCTTAAAGGCCTGATCGTCATTCACTGTCAACTTTTTCTGCACAAATTCTGCATAAACGGATACACGTAGCATAATCACCGCTCCCACACATTTAATCTTCTGATTTTCATCAGTCAATTGCATGGGTGTCATATCCATCAAATAAGATTTTCCTTTGATAGTTAACGTTGCCGAATGAGGCTGATGATGATCGCTTTCCAACCAACGGAGGAAATTGTAATTACTGATAAGTTGGCTGATATTTTTTTGGCTGATTTTTTCTTTGCTAATGCCAAACAATGTCTGGGATGCCAGATTAGCCAAATCGATATTTCCTTTCATATCAATGGACAAGATAGGCTCAGGCACAGACTCCAGTAATGTCCACATCGCTCTGTGCTCTTTTTCCGATGGCATAAAAGCCACTGTCCTGACATCTATCACGCCATTAATACGACGGATTTCTGCCATCAGCAAGCGAAAGGTATTGAAATCAATTTGAGTAAAACTAAGGTAAATACGACGTTCAGGAGAGATCTCAATTCCTTTCAGGTCAATATTTCTTAAAACCAATAAATCAAGTAACTCGCGAGTCAGCCCAATTCGATCCTGACAAGTAACTTCCAATCGCATTTATTCCGACCTTATTTACACGATGTTCATAACCGTCTGAAATATTACTCGTTACTGTGCGATAGATGAAGCCCCTTGTCAGCTAAAGTTGACAATAAAGCAAAGTGTCAAATTAAAGTGACAGTTGCTTCTGGTTAATGATGGTTTCTAATTGGTTACAGTCCTGTTTTTTTAGCTTCACTCTTGGACTTAGTCGCCAACGTACTTTTAAGCTGATTAATCAGTTGATAACGGAAATCCCCCAACTTGGGTTTATCGTCATCAATCCAGGGTAAAGGACGGCATAGCTCCATTGCCTTAATTCCCAAACGCGCCGTAAGTAGCCCCGCGCCAATCCCCTGCGCAGCACGGGCTGAAAGCCGGGCAGCAATATCCTGCGATAACCAATCCATTCCCACTTCTCTGACCAAATCTGACGCACCTGCAAAGGCAATATTCAGCAATACCAGCCGAAATAAACGAATACGGCTGAAATACCCCAATTCAATTCCATATATTGCCGCAATTCGGTTAATAAGACGAATATTTCGCCATGCAATGAAGGCCATATCCACCACAGCAAGTGGACTGACAGCGATCATCAGCGCAGATTCTGCTGCTGAACGACGGATCTCTTTTTTGGCCTGTTCATCCAGAACAGGTTGAACCAGCTTGCTGTATAACATGACTATCTCACGGTCATTGTGAGTTTCATGCACAGCCGCCTGCCAACGTTGTAAGGCAGGATGTTGTTGCCCTATGCCCGCCTGTTCTGCCAGTTTTTCACAAAATTGTCGCCCTCTGTTAATGCCATGACTTTGTAATAATGTTTTGGCAATATCACGTTCTTCTGTCCGCTGGCGCAAATGGTAAAGACGACGCCATTCACTGATTACCCCCCCTATTCCCGCAAAGATAATCAAACTGCCTGCGGCAGCTACACCCAATGCAATCCAATCCTGTTGTTGCCACGATTGATATATCCATTGCATAAACTGAGCGATAACACTGACTCCCAATAACAGTACTGCGCCAGAAAAAATTTTTCTCCACAAGCTGCGCTTAGGCTTCAATGCTGCATTCACTGCTCCTTCAAATTCACTTTCCTGCTCTTCAGCATTCAATTCAGGCATAACCGGATAGAACTCATTCTCTCGTTCATTGAATTCTTTTTGGGATTTCAGCGAAGGTTCTGATGTTGTTGATAAAAGATCATCAAAATCCACTCTTGGTTTTAAGGAGCCATATCCCTTTGGCTCCGCTTTCAAAGAGTCCGTCATGTCAGTTTGTCTCCTAATAAAAACTCCATCGCACTGTCCATGCGGATATGAGGTAACGACTCATCAATATTAACTTGTCTTGGCCGAAATGATTCAAAATTGAAACCCTGCTTTTGCCAAAAATCATTATCAGGCAAACGCTGTGGCACTTCTCCCGGAAAAAATGTCAATAACTTGTCATCTGATAAACGGTTTCCCTTGATAGCCGGGATCTTTTCTCCCTCATGCACCACAATACCACTTTCAGTTGCCTGAACTGATGCAAGGCCGACACAGTCCATACTGATCCCTTCAAATGCAGCATTCTGCCACGCTTCCTGTACAAGTTGCTGGAGAAGGGAAACAAGATTGGCATGTTGATCCGCTGTGACATGATCCGCTTTGCTCGCTGCAAACATTAACTTGTCAATACAAGGTGAAAATAAACGACGAAATAGCGTCCGCTTGCCATAATGAAAACTCTGCATTAGTTGTGTCAGCGCCAGACGCATATCGTTAAAAGCGTGGGGGCCACTGTTTAATGGCTGCAAACAGTCAACCAAAACAATTTGCCTATCAAAACGAAGAAAGTGTTCTTTATAAAAATATTTTACGATGTGATTGCAGTAATACGTAAACCGTTCACGCAGCATACCAATATTGGTATTTTTATCCGCCTTAAGTAGTTGAGGTTCTCCGATTCGATCAATATCCGGCCAGGGAAAAAATTGCAGCGCTGGTGCTCCCATCAAATCTCCCGGTAAGATAAAACGCCCCGGCTGAATGAAATGTAGCCCCTGTGTTTTACACTGGTGTAAATAATCCGTATAAGCCTGCGCAATTCTGGCCAACAGATTTTCATCGGCAGGTGCCAGTGGGTCACACTGTTTACATAATGCCAACCACGGTTCAGCCCAGTTTAACCTTTCACCTTTCAACAATCCGTTCATCTGCCGTGACCATGCCAGATAACCCTGTTCCAGCATAGGTAAATCCAATAGCCACTCTCCCGGATAATCGACAATTTCCAGATAGAGGGTGGAGGTTTCTTTGAGATAACGAAATAAAGAATCTTCTGAACGATAACGCAGAGCAAGGCGGATTTCACTCACTCCCCGCGTCGGAATTGGCCAATAAGGCGGTATATTATGCAATGCAGCCATGTTTTCATCATAGGTGAAACGGGGAACACCAAAATCCCGCTGTGGTACTCGTTTTACACCTAATAAACGTCCATCACGCACAGTTGAAAACAGCGGTAATCTGGCACCACTGTGAACATGCAGAAGCTGATTGACCAAAGAAGTAATAAATGCTGTTTTCCCACTACGGCTTAATCCTGTCACTGCCAGCCGTAAATGGCGATCGATTCCACGATTAACAAGTGCCGTCAGTTCATTTTGCAATCGTTTCATGTTTCTCCTGAATTGGACACCATGACATTATTTATGCTTTATGCCTGCCATATTTCAATAAAGGTATTTCCAATGTCGTCCATTTTTATCATAACTTGTTTATTATGGTTTAGATTTTCCGAATAGGTGAGTTCCCTCACCCAACAATGGGTGAGAGATAACGGGCGAGGGATTGCAACCGTAGCAACCTTATAAGCGCTGCCAATAATTCAAGTTGCCTCACTGAAAATCTATCCAGCATGACTTAAAGCTGGCGAAATCGGCTGCGCACATTATAGGTATCAGAAGTAATATAACGTTCCATTTGGCGCAAACGTTCTTCCCCTGCCCGCAATTGGTAGTCAACTTCATCCAGCATTTTTCGGGTTGATGGTGCTCTGTTTTCCCCTGCCTGATATCCCGCAGGTGCGGGATCTAATACAAAGGTCAGGATAATGTAAGCCAATACTGTTATGCCAAATAATCCAAAGAATAGTGACAATATTGTTATGGTACGAATAAGCGCAACTGGGATACCAAAATAGTGCGCTAACCCGGCACACACGCCTTTAATCACTCCCTGTTCTGGCAAACGGTAAAGTTTTCCACGGTAAGAGTTGGACATTATGACTGTCTCCAGTTTGGATGTTCTGCATCAAGAATGTCTTCCAGCGTGTTGATCCGCTCCTGCATACGCCGGGCGTTTTCTGCCAGTTGCTCCAAACGTTGAATTTCATTGTTCTCTAATTTACCGCGATTCTGGTGACTGTAATGCAACCATAACCAGATGGGTAACACAAAGAGCACAAACAGGATCAGCGGGATCCCCAGAAATATATAGGCCATTACCTTTCCTTAGTTATCAATGAAAGTGCGAATAACATTTGCTATCACTGTGAATCTTTAGCACTCATTTTAGCCTTGAGTGCAGCAAGTTGTGCACTGATTTCATCATCCGCTTTCAATTCTGCAAACTGCTGTTCCAGCGATTGCTTTTTCCCCAAACCAACAGCTTCCGCTTCTGCTTCCATATGGTCAATTCTGCGCTCAAACTGCTCGAAACGAGCCATAGCTTCATCAATTTTACCGCTGTCTAACTGACGACGTACTTCACGGGAAGAAGCCGCCGCCTGATGACGCAAAGTCAAAGACTGCTGTCTTGCCCTCGCTTCTATCAATTTGTTTTCCAGTTCAGCAACTTCTCCTTTGATACGATCAAACGTTTCATCCAGAATAGACAGTTCATTTTTCAGCGTTTCAACCAATTGGCTGACTTTTTGTTTTTCAATCAAGGCAGCACGGGCCAGATCTTCTTTGTCTTTACTCAATGCCAGTACGGCTTTTTCCTGCCAACCTTCAATTTGACTCTCTCCGGTGCTGATACGGCGCAGAAGCTGTTTTTTCTCGGCCAAAGTACGTGCAGATGTTGAACGTATTTCCACCAGCGTATCTTCCATTTCCTGAATCATCAAGCGGATCATTTTTTGTGGATCTTCTGCTTTATCCAGCAGGGAAGAAATATTAGCGTTAACGATATCAGCAAAACGAGAAAAAATACCCATAATCATAAACCTCTTTCATTAGAATGTATGTTATGCCTGTGTACTGTTAAGTAAGATACAGAGTAAGGCATTTAGTTAAATACAAGATATGTGCCAACTTTTATTTCTAAATTATCCTATTGAAATATATCACTTAATTTTCATTTGATTTTTTCTTACAATGTTCTATTGTGGTTAAATCAATCAATAATTGGCGAAAAATACTATCCATTAGTGGAAAAATTATGAATCAGTTCACTGATAACCTATTAGGGGAAGCAAACAATTTTATTGAGATCTTGGAGCAAGTCTCTGAATTGGCAAAATTAAATAAACCTGTTTTGGTTTTGGGGGAACGGGGAACAGGTAAGGAGCTAATTGCCCGCCGTCTGCACTATCTTTCTCCCAGGTGGCAAGGCCCTTTTATTTCACTGAACTGTGCTGCCCTCAACGAGAATTTGCTGGATTCAGAGCTTTTTGGTCACGAAGCGGGAGCTTTTACCGGTGCCCGTTCGAAGCATCTGGGGCGTTTTGAACGAGCCGATGGCGGGACACTGTTTCTTGACGAACTTGCTACTGCTCCAATGCAAGTACAAGAAAAGCTGTTAAGGGTTATTGAATATGGATATTTTGAACGCGTGGGAGGCAGTCAGGCTTTACAAGTTGATGTCCGGCTGATTTGTGCCACCAATGAAGATTTACCTGCTATGGCAGATCATGGAAAATTCAGAGCTGACCTGCTCGATAGGCTGGCATTTGATGTTATCAACATCCCTCCATTGCGCCAAAGACATCAAGATATTATGTTACTGGCACAACACTTTGCCATTCAAATGTGTCAGGAATTAAACCTTCCTTTCTTTCCGGGATTTACCGAGCAAGCCAAACAGCAATTACTCGATTACCATTGGCCCGGCAATGTTCGTGAATTGAAAAATGTCATAGAGCGCTCTATCTACCGTCATGGAGATAATCAAAATGAATTAACTACTGTTATTATCAACCCTTTTTCTACATCACCAATATTTTCATCTGCTGCACAAACGGTGTCAGAGAAAACCTCCGACCATAACACAGCCAGTGACTATTTTCTTCCCGATTTACCTCTCGATTTAAGACAATGGCAAAACGACTGTGAAAAGCGACTGATTATACAAGCAATAACAGAAAGCCAATACAGCCAGAAAAAAGCATCTGAAAAACTCAACCTGACATACCATCAATTACGTGGATTAATCAAAAAACACCACATCAATATTCATGTTATGGATTAAAAATTATGGGTTATTGATAGCTTAGTTATGGGCTAAAAAAAGAAAAAATGCAGAAGGTTACACAAAAAAATAGCCAGCACCCGAGCTGGCTAATAATAAAAATACTGGAAGCAATGTGAGCAATGTCATGCATATTGAGACAACAGACTGGGGTCACGAAACACATCTCAACAGCACGATGCGAATGATAATGCTTATCAATAGTGATTGTAAAGTATTTTATTGAGAATTTTTCTCACTATAGTGATCCGCCCGTTGTTTTTGAGCAAGAAGGGGGAGTTAAGTTACAATAGCCAGACTTTTCCTATAACTGATGTTTTATATGCGCTATTTGATTTACTGGATCATATTATTGTTTTCAGCATCCACTCTGGCTGCTGAGACAGCTATTCCAGAAACGACTAAAGCTACTGTCAAAGTGACTCATGGACATATATCAGAAGGTATATCTTATGTTCCGGCAGCCCTGCGGCAAAATGGCTTTATTTATTGCGTCAACGGTAACCTAAGTACCTTTAACCCCCAAATGGCTATTAGCGGCCTGACTGTAGATACTCTGGCCGCCCAGATTTATGATCGTCTACTGGGGGTAGACCCTCTAACTTATCGTTTAATGCCAGAATTAGCTTCTCGCTGGGAAGTAAAGGATAACGGAGCAACATACCGTTTTTACTTACGTCATAACGTTGCTTTTCAATCAACTGCCTGGTTTACTCCGACCCGTACGATGAACGCTGATGATGTTATCTTCAGCTTCCGCCGTTTATTCGACAAAACGCACTATTATCATTATGTCAATGGCGGGCATTACCCCTATTTTGATAGCTTACAGTTTGGTGATTCCGTTCAGGATATCCGAAAAATCGATAAATATACTGTCGAGTTCCGCCTGAATGCGCCTGATGCTTCTTTTCTCTGGCATTTAGCCACTCATTATTCTCCGATATTATCTGCCGAATACGGGCAGAAACTGCATCACATAAACAGGGAGGAGCAAATTGACTGGCAGCCCGTCGGGACAGGGCCATTCATGCTGGAAGATTATCAGATGGAACAATATATCCGTCTCGTCCGGCATGATAACTATTGGAAAGGTAAGCCATTGATGAAACAATTCGTTGTAGATACCGGAGCGGGTGGTACAGGCAGAATATCCAAATTACTCACTGGTGAATGTGACGTATTGGCCTACCCAACGGCTAACCAATGGAGTTTACTCCATAGTGATCAGAACCTACGCCTGACTTTACGTCCAGGGATGAACATTGCTTATCTTGCATTCAATACCAGTAAACCGCCATTAGATAAACTGGAAGTGCGTCAGGCCATTGCGTATGCCATCAATAACCAAAGGTTGATGCAAGCTATCTATTATGGCACGGCTGAAACTGCCGCATCTATTTTACCAAGAGCATCGTGGGCTTATGATAATCGTGCTGAAATCACCGAATATAATCCGGCAAAATCCCGCAAGATACTCCATAAATTGGGTTTAAATGGGTTGGAACTGACATTGTGGGTGCCAACCACTTCACAGTCTTATAACCCAAGCCCTTTGAAAATGGCAGAGTTGATTCAGGCAGATTTGGCGCATGTCGGTATTAACATGTCTATCCGCTCTGTTGAAGGCCGTTTTCAGGAAAACCAATTAATGGACAAAACCCATGATATGACGTTAGCGGGTTGGTCTACTGACAGTAACGATCCTGATAGTTTTTTCCGCCCGCTTCTCAGTTGTGCAGCTATCGCATCTCAAACAAATTTGAGCCGTTGGTGTGATCCGACATTTGATAATGCAATCCACCAGGCACTGTTAGATCAACAACTCGCGTCACGTATCAAAAGTTATCATATAGCACAACAAATCCTTGCCCAACAATTACCTGTATTACCACTAGCTTATCCAATGAGATCACAGATATTTCGTTATGATATTAAAGGATTAGTTCTGAGTCCCTTTGGCAATAGCTCTTTTGCCGGTGTTTACCGAGAGCAGGAACGCTATATATCTACTGGACATACATCTACTGAACATATATCCACTGAACTTACGCCTGCTAAAAACGAAAAGGGAAGTAAATGATTATTTATATTCTGCGTCGTTTGCTATTGCTGGTTGTGACGTTATTTTTTCTCTCATTAATCAGTTTTAGTCTGATGTATTTTACTCCTCATGGACCTTTGAGCGGTGCATCACTGATTGATGCCTATCTGTTCTATTTTCACGGTCTGCTACAATGGGATTTTGGTATTTCCAGCATTAATGGTGAGAGAATTGTTGAACAACTGTACGATGTATTTCCGGCAACTCTTGAACTTTGTCTGCTTTCGTTCACTCTGGCATTATTAATGGGTATCCCTTTAGGGATTATTGCTGGTGTATGGCGAAATAAAAAGGCAGACAAAATTATCAGCACGCTTGCACTGTTTGGTTTTTCTATTCCTGGGTTTTGGCTGGCTTTGCTACTCACTCTCTTATTTTCACTGCACTTAGGTTGGTTACCAGTATCAGGAAGGATTGATTTATTGTACCGAATGGAACCCGTAACAGGTTCCGCATTGATTGATGCCTGGTTATCAGAAAGCCCTTATCGTCATGAAATGATCATGAATGTCATCCTGCATATGATCTTACCTGTTATCACACTGTCAGTTGCTCCGATGACTGATGTTATTCGCCTGATGCGTAATAGTGCGGAAGAGGTTTCAGCATCCAACTATATAAGATCTGCTTCCATTCGTGGCTTATCAAGACTGACGATTATCCGTCGTCATTTACTGCATAATGCCCTGCCCCCCATTATCCCCAAGCTAGGATTACAATTCTCAACCATGCTCACATTAGCTATGGTCACGGAACAAGTCTTCAATTGGCCGGGATTGGGGCGTTGGCTTATCAGTGCCATTCGTCAGCAGGACTATTCGACTATCTCTGCGGGTGTGATGGTGATAGGCACTTTAGTTATTTCAGTTAACGTGCTGACAAATATTATTGGCGCGATGGCTAATCCCTTAAAACATAAGGAATGGTATGCCCTTAGATAATTTTTACCGTGAAAAGAAAACGCCTTCGCCCCTAAAAGTTATCTGGCGTTTTTTCTATGCTGACGCACTGGCAATGACGGGTTTTTATGGCGTACTGATTTTGATTGTCTTAAGTCTTTTCGGTAACCATATTGCTCCATATCAGCTTGATCAGCAATTTATCGACCAGTTGATGCCTCCTTCATGGTCACATTACGGTAACGTTGCCTTTTTTCTTGGCACAGATGATCTTGGGCGGGATATTTTCAGTCGGTTATTGATTGGCACTTCTTCTACTTTTGGTGCAGCGCTGATCGTGACTACAGCCGCGGCCATTGTCGGATTATTTATCGGTAGCCTTGCTGGCATTACACATGGGTTAAAATCTGCAATTCTGAACCACATTCTTGACACTCTACTTTCTATTCCCTCACTGTTATTGGCTATCATTGTGGTTGCTTTTGTGGGAGCCAGTCTGCAACATGCAATGATTGCTATCTGGCTGGCCTTATTACCAAGGATCGTACGGACCATTTACACTGCTGTACACGACGAGTTGGATAAAGAATATATTATTTCTGCCCGTTTGGATGGCGCTTCAAATTATCATATTCTACGTTATGCCATTTTTCCGAATATTACTGCTGTGATAGTCAGTGAATTAACGCGTACTTTCTCGATTGCCATCCTTGATATTGCAGCCTTAGGTTTTCTCAATCTTGGTGCACAATTGCCATCACCTGAATGGGGAGCTATGCTCGGTGGATCACTGGAATTAATCTACACTGCCCCCTGGACAGTGATGTTGCCCGGCGCAGCGATTATGCTCAGCGTCCTGCTGGTTAATTTACTTGGTGATGGCTTACACCGCGCTATTAATGCAGGAGTCGAATAATGCCATTACTCGATATCCGTAATCTTACAATTGAATTCATGACGGCAGAAGGCCCTGTCAAAGCTGTTGACAGGATGAGTATTTCGTTAACCGAAGGTGAAATACTTGGACTGGCTGGTGAATCAGGTTCTGGTAAGAGCCTCATCGCCAAGGCTATCTGTGGTGTCACCAAAGATAACCTTACAGTTACCGCAGATCGCTTCCGCTTTAATGATATTGACTTATTGCGCTTGACACCAAAACAGCGCCGTAAAGTTATTGGTCACAATATTTCAATGATATTTCAAGAACCCCAATCATGCCTCGATCCATCGGAAAGTATTGGTAAACAACTTATTCAATCTATTCCCGGCTGGACATTTAAAGGTCGTTGGTGGCAACGATTTAATTGGAAAAAACGTCGTGCTATTGAATTGCTCCATCGGGTAGGTATCAAAGATCATCATGACATTATGAACTCTTATCCTTATGAGTTAACCGATGGAGAATGTCAAAAAGTGATGATTGCCATTGCACTTGCCAATCAACCAAGATTGCTGATTGCCGATGAACCAACCAATGCAATGGAACCAACAACGCAGGCCCAAATATTTCGTTTACTATCGAGCCTGAATCAAAACAACAACATGACGATTTTGTTAATTAGCCATGATCTGCAAATGATGAGTAAATTGGTAAAGCGTATCAACGTATTATATTGTGGTCAAACGGTGGAAAGTGCTACACCTGATGAGTTGCTGGTCACTCCTCGTCATCCTTATACACAGGCATTGATCCGTTCGATTCCTGACTTCGATAGCCCACTCCCCCATAAAAGCCGCCTAAACACCCTACCCGGTGTGATTCCATCATTGGAACATTTGCCGATTGGATGCCGTCTTGGGCCTCGTTGTCCTTATGCCCAAAAGACTTGCATTGAAACGCCACGATTGCGGGGAGTCAAAAGTCATACTTTTGCCTGTCATTTCCCCTTGAACATGGAGGAACAATAAGTGGTCGAGACATTATTGGAAGTTAAAAACCTGACGAAAACATTCCACTATCGTACCGGATTTTTCCGCCGCCATTATCTTGATGCCGTGAAGCCCGTAAGTTTTACTTTGCAGCCCAGAAAAACGCTGGCGATTATCGGGGAAAATGGCTCAGGCAAATCCACACTGGCCAGAATGCTGTCAGGGGTTATCGAACCTACATCAGGTGAAATCTCGATCAAAAATCATAAACTGGTTTATGGAGACTATAGTTACCGCAGCCAGCTCATCCGTATGATTTTTCAAGATCCCAGTACGTCATTAAATCCCCGTCAACGGATTGGTCAAATTCTGGATATGCCTTTGATCTTGAATACAAAACTTTCTCCTTCTGAACGGGAAAAACGCATCAATCAAACATTACGCCAAGTCGGACTACTGCCCGATCATGCCAATTATTACCCACATATGCTGGCTTCAGGTCAAAAGCAGCGTGTAGCATTGGCACGAGCACTAATATTACAACCTCAAATTATTGTTGCTGATGAAGCATTGGCTTCTCTTGATATGTCTATGCGTTCCCAGATTATTAATCTGATGCTGGAATTACAGGAGAAACATGGTATTGCCTATATATATGTCACACAACACCTCGGTATGATGAAACATATCAGTGATCAGGTGTTGGTCATGCATCAGGGGAAAGTCGTAGAGCGCGGTAATACAGCCGAAGTGCTGGCCTCTCCATTACATGATATTACACGCAAGTTGATAGCCAGCCATTTTGGCGAACCGCTGTCCGCCGAAGCATGGAGACAGGATATCACTTGATATTATTGGGTAGATTTTAATCAGTGATCGGAACAGCAGTGGAAACTCACCACATTTTTTTCCAGCGTGGTAGAATCATGCCCATTTATTAACAATGAATACCCTAGTTATAGTGAGTATATTATTATTCTATAATATTAACTTTGGTATTTTGAACATTAAGAACAATAAGGAACTGCTATGGGTTTCATGACCGGCAAGCGCATTCTAATCACTGGCGTCGCCAGTAAACTGTCTATTGCCTATGGAATTGCTAAGGCAATGCACGATCAAGGTGCTGAACTGGCTTTTACCTACCAAAATGACAAATTGAAACCTCGTGTCGAAGAATTCGCTGCTTCATTGAATTCGAACATCGTTCTGCCATGCGACGTGGCTAAAGATGAAAGTATCGACGCATTGTTCGCTGAACTAGGTAAAGTATGGCCTAAATTCGACGGTTTTGTTCACTCTATCGGCTATGCACCTGCTGAACAACTTGACGGCGATTATGTCAATGCCGTCAATCGTGAAGGCTTCAAAATTGCACATGATATCAGTGCATACAGCTTTGTTGCGTTGGCAAAAGCCTGTCGCAGCATGCTGAACCCTGACTCAGCCCTGCTTACCTTAAGCTATTTAGGTGCAGAGCGTGCAATCCCTAACTACAACGTTATGGGATTAGCAAAAGCGTCTCTGGAGGCAAATGTACGTTACATGGCAAATGCTATGGGTGCTGAAGGTGTTCGTGTTAATGGTATTTCCGCAGGCCCAATCCGTACTCTGGCCGCGTCTGGTATCAAAGACTTCCGTAAAATGCTGGCACATTGTGAATCTGTCACGCCTATCCGTCGTACCGTTACCACAGAAGATGTGGGTAATGCTGCTGCATTCCTGTGCTCTAATCTGGCTGGTGGTATTACCGGTGAGATCCTGCATGTTGATGGCGGGTTCAGCATCGCTGCCATGAATGAACTGGAATTGAAATAATTTCGGTAAATAGCAATTGATATCACATTGAGAGTATAGTTCCATCGCTAATTAGCGCATTTTAACAAGCCCCGTTATGGGGCTTTTAAATGTTCAATAGGAAATAAACGATCAATTTCCTTCAGTTATCGAACAAACTTATCGCCATCAAACTTCATTTTTATATTCAGATTTTCTCTATGCAAAATAACGGGCTTGTCTAAACAATCTTCTCCTCCACACGTTGCTTCTTGAATAGAGCCAGAAGGACAAAACGAAGTCTCAATTGTCCAAATCCACCCTCCATCCGACGGGTAAACTTCAAATTTCACCTTACATTCTGGTGGGCGTGGAGGCATGTTATTTCCATTATCTATGCTCCATTCTATAAATTTATCTGTCTGAAAACATCCTTCAAGAATTCCATTTTGATCTGTAATATCAAAACTTACTGCTGGATGTAACCCTAAATATACTACACCCGGACCTCTCTGAGTTATGCACTTTGAATCATTCCTACCAACCACAAGCAAAGACCCTGGAGTTCGAGAGATATTTTCCATACTCACGTGATAAGTTTCAGCAGCCAACACTGATTGTGAAGTTAAAATAAATAAGGACAAGACGATACCAAATAAAAAATTAATAATTTTCATGTCATTCTCCCTATGATGAAATTATTCAAAATATTATGGGGCGCTATTACTTCACCGTTAATGAAATACTAAGATGATAATTGCTATATCATGTAGGTTATTTACCTATCCGCTTTAGTATAGATAAATGTTTCTGATTACTATAATTCAAAAGCCAGCAGACAATTAAGGAGGATTAATATGTTCCCTCTATTGCCATGTTGTAAATTCTATCTATCAATGCGTTAAAAGAAGAGAACCCTAAAATTTATTATAACTTATTGATTTTTTAATCTAAATTAATCATTAAGAACCGATAAAGGAAATATACTTATGAGCGGACTGCGAACATATACAACAGACGCAGGCTTGTATGATAGATATTATTTTGAAAAGATGCTTTTCAAGATGACTTGATACTTTGATATATAAGATTCAAAAAGGGGCAGCTACTCGCCCCTGTCCTTATTTTGGTTGTTCAGGCCAGCCAAACGTGGATAACCTGATGTTCACTCTGTATGGACGCACCGCTATATTTAACGTTGTAACTATCTGATTTGCACGGCGCTAAATTTATGGGTTGGGGTTACCATCTTATCCTGAGCAGCAACAAGCTGTAACTCAAACTCTCCTCTTTTTTGCGTTTCCAGCATGACTTCATAAACTCCTGCGGTAACATGTTCCAACGCAGCCTGCAATGCTGAATTTGTTAAAGACGGGCTTTTCAGTAGGTTAACGAGGAATAAGCCACTGGTTAAGTCACCTATTCCGACGGGTTGACGTTCACCCGTATCGATCAATGGCCGGCTGATATGCCAGCTATTTTCTTTAGTTACCAGCAACATTTCGAAATTATCTTTTCGGTAGCCTGCACGACTAAGATGTTTAACTAAAACAATTTTAGGACCTTTTTCACACAGTAAACGGGCTGCGGATATTGCTTGTTCTACCTCTTTGATTTCCCGCATAGTGAGTGTTTCAAGTTCCAGTAAATTAGGGGCAATGATGTCACTAATAGGTAACGCCTTTTCAGTGAGGAATTCGGCCACTCCCGGAGCAACAATACACCCTTTTTCCGGGTGTCCCATAACAGGATCACAGAAATACCATGCCTCAGGATTAGCTTGTTTAACCTGTTTCACGATATCAAGAATATAGTTTCCCTGCTCCGCCGAACCAATATAACCACTCAGTACAGCATTACAGGATGCTAATTTATTAATTTCACCAATTCCCTGCACAATCTCAGCCAGATGCTCCGGCGGCATCACACACCCGCGCCATTGTGGATATTGAGTATGGTTAGAAAACTGAACCGTATTTAATGGCCATACGTTCACTCCCATACGACACATCGGAAAAACAGATGCACTGTTTCCTGCGTGACCAAAAACAACATGAGACTGAATTGAAAGAATATTTTTCATGATAAGGCCTGGTTTATTATCTTAGAAGTGATGCTTAAAAACCATGTTTAAGAACCATAAATGGCTTAACAGGCTGATATTTTAAGGGCAACAGTAACGTTGCCCTTTAGTCACACTTTTATGAATTATTTCCAATTAATGAGGCAATAATGTTTTTTACCACGACGCAGTAAAGTATAACGTCCAAACAGACGGTCATTATCGGTAAACACATACATAGGCTCAGACTGTTTTTCACCATTAACGGAAACCGCATTGGAGCTGATCATGGTGCGCGCCTGCCCACGGGAAGGAACAAATTCAGCGGTCACTAGAGCCTGTTGCAAATCAGCATCCTTCTCAAGTTCAATTGCCGGCATGCCATCCTGCGCTAATTGTGCAAAATCATCTTCGGTCAAATCAGCGACTGCGCCAGAGAACAAACTTTCAGTAATACGTTTCGCCGCAGTAAAACCCGCTTCACCATGTACCAGCCTGGTAACCTCTTCGGCCAGAACATACTGAGCACGCGGAGCTTTACCGCTGCTCTTATCTTCTTCTTCCAACGCATTGATTTCCTCAATGCTCATGAAAGTAAAGAATTTCAGGAAACGATACACATCAGCATCTGCTGTGTTAATCCAGAACTGATAAAATTTATATGGGCTGGTTTTCTTAGGATCCAACCAAACTGCTCCACCTTCTGTTTTACCGAATTTGGTGCCATCAGATTTAGTAATCAGAGGTACTGTCAAACCAAATACTTGTTTCTGATGCAAACGGCGTGTCAAATCGATACCTGAAGTAATATTGCCCCATTGGTCTGAACCACCGATCTGCAATTCAACACCGTATTTTCCATTCAGGTTAGCAAAATCATAAGATTGCAATAGGTTATAAGAAAACTCAGTGTATGAAATACCAACATCATCACGGTTCAGGCGCTGCTTCACCGCTTCTTTATTGATCATCTGGTTAACGGAAAAGTGCTTGCCTATATCACGCAGGAAAGTCAGTACATCCATTTCGCCAAACCATTCATAATTGTTGGCTAATTCTGCACCATTCTCACCTTCAAAATCGAGGAATGGTGAAACTTGTTTACGAATTTTTTCAACCCACTCTTTGACAGTTTCTTCTGTATTTAATTTGCGCTCCACAGCTTTAAAACTCGGATCGCCAATCAGACCTGTCGCTCCACCTACCAACGCTATCGGCTTATGCCCTGCCAGTTGGAATCTTTTTAAACACAGCAAGGGAACCAGATGGCCCAAATGCAAGCTGTCAGCGGTAGGATCAAAGCCGCAATAGAGAGAGACCGGACTTTGCGCCAGTCTTTCCGCTAACGCCTCTTCATCCGTTACCTGGGCAATAAGGCCCCGCTCTTGCAGTTGTTTAATCAGGTTATTGCTAGACATCAATGACTCCATCGGTTTGTATTCTGTAGTTATACCCTTTGTCTTTCAAGTTGCAGGCTTTATCGATTGTGTTCACTGACTGCTGCACTGCAACTTGCAATCTATTAGGCATATATAGTTGTCACAATTTGCTATAAATCGCGCGCTATAGCATAAAACGCCAGTAATATAAGTGCCAGTATTAAAAATGGTAATTGATACAGTTAAGGCGCCAGACGATCAATATGCCACTCATCTCCTTCACGTTGGTACAGAAAACGATCATGAAGACGATTAGCACCTCCCTGCCAAAACTCTACTGAATCAAACTCAACCCGGTATCCCCCCCAGAAACTGGGTAACGGCACTTCGCCATTCTGGAATTTCTGTTTCAACTCTAGGAACTTACCTTCTAAAATACTTCTGGCAGAAATACGAGAAGATTGTTGTGAAGCCCAAGCTGCTATCTGACTATCTTTCGGACGGCTGTGAAAATATTTCACCACTTCAACAGGTGATAAACGCTCAGCTTTTCCCAGGAAACTAACCTGTCGCTCAAGCTGATACCATGGGAAATGGAGACTAATACGGTTATTTTGAGCTAAATGTTTCGCCTTCCGACTGCCAAGATTGGTATAAAACACCAGGCTACGGGTATCAAAGTGTTTCAATAAAACAATACGCTGATAAGGCTGACCATGCTCATCAACCGTCGCAATACACATTGCTGTTGGATCGCTGAGTTTGGCTTCACAAGCCTGTTTGAACCACAGTCCGAACAAATCCATCGGCTCTTTAGTAAGATCTTTCCGCCGTAATCCACCACGCATATATTCGCGGCGTAATTCTGCTATATGAGTTTCATTATGCTCTGACATTTTTAGCTCTCGATTCCTGAATGAGTATCAGCATAACATTGTTATCTATCAGCAACAGGATAAATTGCTCCTAAAATTGTTGCCCTGTCGGCACCCGTTACTGATGGTAAGTTACCCGGCAGCCCAGACATTGTACGGAATGCCAGCCAGGCAAAAGCTAATGCCTCCATATCATCACCACTCAATCCATATTTATCTGTTGTAGCAACTTCAGTATCAGGCAACAAAGCAGATAATCGGTGCATGATGAGCGGATTTCTGGCACCACCACCACAAACCAACAAACGTTCACAACCATTATTCAGTAATACCTGTTCGGCAATACTGACTGCCGTTAGTTCAGCAAGAGTGGCTTGCACATCCTCTGGTTTAATATCAGGAAAATCAACTAATTGTTTTTCCAACCATGCCATATTAAAGTATTCACGCCCCGTACTTTTCGGCGCAGTACGCGCGAAGTAAGGATCAGACAACATTTTCTGTAGTAAATCCTCGTTGACGTTCCCTTCACCCGCCCATTGCGCATCTTTATCATAAGGCAGTTGTTTATGACGCCATGTCCAAGCATCCATCAGCATATTCCCCGGCCCGGTATCGTATCCTTTGACAGCAGAATTTGGCAGAAGCGCAGAGATATTGGCAATACCACCAATATTAAGAATTACACGCCTTTCTGTCGGATGCCCAAGTACCGCCATATGGAATGCGGGAACTAAAGGTGCTCCCTGACCACCATACGCCATATCGCGACGACGAAAATCTCCTACAGTTGTAATGCCCGTCAATGCTGCTACACGGTTATTATCACCGATTTGCATGGTAAAAGGTTTTTCACCGTCCGGTTCATGCCATACAGTCTGACCATGACACCCAATCGCTGTAATATCATTTACAGTTAACCCGGCTTTATCCAATAATCCTTTTACTGATTCAGCAAAAAGCGTCCCCAGTTCATAATCAAGCTGCCCAACTATTGATAATGTTGTTTGCTGCCCCTGACAAATAGAAAGTAATTTTTGTTTAAGTTCCTGAGGAAATGGATGGCTATAACTTTCCTGCTGTGTAACCGCCTTATCACTAATCTCTGCTAAAATAACATCAACTCCATCCATGCTGGTGCCTGACATCACACCAATATAACGTCCTGACTTCATAAATATTCTCCTATTTAAAGAATGGATTACATTTGTAAATAAATACCGTGTAACTATAAAACACATTGATTTGGACTATATATGCTTAACAAGCAATATAAGAGATAAAATCTGAGTTTTGGAGGACTCTTCACAAAACATGCTAAACTTTTGGTCAAGAATTATTCCTATTGGAGTTCATCGAGAAATTTATTATATATTTAGAGATAAGCCATTAGTGTATAGAATAAGTAACTCGCAAAATTATTATGCTTGTTACTGACCATAATAGCTGAATGCTTGGTTGTAGGTTTATTATCAGTTTTCCCCCGTAGCATTAAAATTAGGAGTAACTATGTTCAAACGTTTCCTGGTTGGTGCAGTTGCAGTGACAACATTATCCGGATGTGCTGACATGGGAGCACTTTCCAGCGACACCTACTCAATCGGTCAAGCCAAACAAATTCAAAACGTTGCCTATGGCACTATTCTGTCTGTCCGTCCGGTGACTATTAAAGGTGGTCAGGCTGGTAACCCGAATGTGCTAGGTCTGATAGGTGGAGCTGTTTTAGGTGGATTGCTAGGAAATACCATTGGTGGTGGTTCTGGTCAAAAGCTTGCAACAGCCGCAGGTGCTATTGCTGGTGGAATGGCAGGTCAAGGAATTGAAGGTGTTCTCGATAAAACAAAAGGTGTGGAGTTGGAAATTCGGACTGATAGCGGAAGGAATATCGTTGTGGTACAGAAGCTGGATCAGGTTGTATTCAATAAAGGGCAACGAGTTAAAATCGTCGATAGTGGTAATTCGACAACGGTTTCACCTATTTAACATCGTTCAAATATGTTTAAACAGAAAATCGCGGAACTGAATCTTGGTAATCCGTGATTTTCTGTTTATCGATTAATTTTTATATTACCTGTTTATGTAATTGGTTAATATTTTTTTCGATTTTTTTTATTACAGAAGCAAGCAGAATTAACTCATCATGAGTAATTCCCTCCAAAATTTCTTTCCTCGTCGAACCAATAACACTATCCACTTCTTTGATAAAATTTTCCGATTCTTCGGTTAATTTGATTCTTTTGGCACGCCTGTCATTAGCACATGTGTGCCTTGTAATGAGTTTTTTTTCTTCTAATTGATCTAAAGTTCTTACCAAGGACGGTTGTTCGATACCAATAGCTTTCGCAAGTTGTATCTGTGACTGCTCCGGTGGTAATAGACTAATATTATACAGAGTAACCCAATGTGTTTGAGTTAATTTCAACGGTTTCAAACGATGATCAATTAAAGCGCGCCAAACACGAACTAAACGTGCCAGGTCTGATCCCAATGTCAATTCCAATTACCCCTCCTTATAATTAGAGACTCATATAACATCAATGAATTATCCAATCAGTTTATTCATATGAATAATGGATACGCATCCTATATCACGCTCACATAAGTAGAGTCAGATATTTCACTAATTACTTAATGAGTGCCGCGTTGGCCTGTTACTTACGTTTCACAAACAAAAATAAAGTTGACATCTTCGTTGCCCTAAAAAGCGAAGTTTTACGGCGCATCGAATAAAATCGCGCATTAATCCACCAACGATATAAACTGTATAAAATAATCCTTCAGCTAAACTATTAAGATTTTAAATATCAATGAAACAAATACAAACTCTAAAAAATAGACATAGTACCACTCGGCTAAAGTTCTATAAGAATAACCGCCATCCAAATACTAATCTATATATTTTTACATTAATATCATTTTTCTCTTACAGTTACAGCCAATAAAACGACAAAAACCATTAAAAACAACAAGATAAATAATTAGCGTGATTATTGTTCAATAATTGATTATTTGATAAGAAAATTTTACCGAAAGGCTTTAATTAGTCAACTGTTATAATATTTTTAAATGACCTATATCAAATAAAAGATATGTAACATGAATAAAATGTCATTTTTATCACGGTAAAACTTCCTAACCTTATGGAAAATATGAAATATTATTCATATAAACAATTTCCATTAACAGTTAAGATGAAGAATCAAAATAATCCAAGCTGTTTTGATGGAGCACCTTCATCATGTTCTTTATTTCTACTCATTCGCAGATATCTATCACGACATAACCGCAATACTTCTCTTTTTTGTCCGTCTGATAATTTCATCCACATAAATCGCTCCTCCCTACTGCGATAACATCCCCGACAGAAACCACGAGTATCAGATTCACAAATCCCTTTGCAAGGGTTAGGAATAGCAAAAAACTCTAATTGCTCAGCCATGTCATCCTCCTGCACTCAAAATTACCTAGATAAATATCTATGACAGAATTGCAACATTACCCAGATTAAATTCAAGCCAAATATTGAACTACAAAAAGAGTAATGGTTAGAAACAAAATAGATGAAAGGACGAATTGAATTACTTTATCTTTACCATATATAGTTAATCAAACACATGCAGTCAGAGCGCGAAATTTCACCACTACGTTATTTCGCGATATCGCCATTTGATTATAAGACCATAAATTCAAGAGGTAATCATGCGTCTACTTCATACAATGATCCGTGTTGGCAATATGCAACGTTCGATTGATTTTTATACTAAAGTGATGGGTATGCGTCTACTTCGTACTAGTGAAAATCCAGAGTATAAATACTCTCTCGCTTTTGTAGGTTATACCGATGAAAGTCAAGGTGCTGTCATCGAACTGACCTATAATTGGGGAGTCGAAAATTACGAAATGGGAACAGCATTCGGTCATATCGCGTTAGGCGTTGATGATGTTGCAGCAACTTGTGAACGTATCAAACTTGCTGGTGGAAAAGTCACTCGCGAAGCAGGTCCAGTTAAAGGCGGAACAACGATTATTGCTTTTGTTGAAGATCCTGACGGTTATAAAATTGAGTTAATCGAAAACAAAAGTGCCACCAGTGCATTAGGGCGTTAATTATTTCTCTCTACAAAAGGGCATTTTGCATGCCCTTCATTTCTCAACTAGATAGATATTACTTCTGCAAGACACCGTAAATTTTGTCATAATATCCGCTATCCTGAAGTTAAGAACAAAATCAGATGCCTAATACAAAAGATCAAAACAAACTAAGCGGACGTTTTCGTGGCTATTATCCCGTTGTCATTGATGTAGAAACTGCTGGTTTTAATGCACGAACAGATGCTTTACTCGAAATCGCTGCAACTACTTTAAAAATGGATGAAGAAGGCTGGCTGGCACCTGCTGATACGCTACATTTCCATATTGAACCCTTTGAAGGAGCCAACCTTGACCCGGCAGCTTTAGCATTTACAGGTATCGACCCTACCAACCCATTACGGGGAGCTGTCAGTGAATATACAGCGTTACATGCTATTTTCAAAATGATCCGCAAAGGCATGAAAGACAGCCATTGCAACCGCGCAATTATAGTTGCCCACAACGCCAGTTTTGATCACAATTTTGTCATGGCGGCAGCAGAACGCTCCGGTTTAAAACGCAATCCATTTCACCCTTTTGCCACTTTTGATACTGCCGCATTGAGTGGATTAGTGCTAGGCCAGACAATTCTGGCTAAAGCTTGTATTACGGCAGAAATACCTTTTGATAATAATCAGGCACATAGTGCTCTGTATGATACAGACCGGACTGCCCTGCTTTTCTGCGAATTGGTTAATCGCTGGAAACGGCTTGGTGGTTGGCCATTGGCTGTGTCAGATCCCGATAATGAAACCTGATAAACTAAGAGCCTATCTCATTAGGCTCTCAGTCTATAACTCTATAACAATTATCACCCCATACCTGTTGCCACAACCTAACATTGCCATGAAATATTACCGTCAATAAATATGATTATTAATGCTAATTGTGTATGGGGCTTTGTTGATTCAAAACTTCACTGAGACAACAAATTACTGACTGTCGCTCTGCTCACGGTATTTATCCGCAGTCTCTTTGAGCAGAACCTGCAATTCACCACGTTGATACATTTCGATCAGAATATCACATCCCCCAATTAACTCACCTTCAACCCAAAGCTGAGGGAATGTTGGCCAGTTTGCATATTTAGGCAACTCTGCGCGGATATCAGGGTTTTGCAGAATATCTACATAAGCAAAACGTTCACCACAAGCAGACAAAGCCTGAACTGCCTGAGCAGAAAAACCACAGCTTGGTAGTTTTGGCGAACCTTTCATGTACAGCAGGATTGGGTTTTCTTGAATCTGGCGTTCGATTTTCTCAATTGTCGTCATTTTTACTTCCTTAAACGGCAGGCGCTGTTTATCAGCATCAGAAAAGATTGATTCAGAATACCACTTTCTGATGCAGATTTGCTACCGTGAACACACTCCTGCAAATTTTTTGTTCTGAACAATAAGTTGTAACTGGTTGATATTTTCATCCTTAATAAATATTAAAATCAGTAAAATTGAATGCTTCTACGTCAAATCGCCACTAAATAACATCATTTCCCCTGTTAATTAGCAGAAAAATTGTTAAGATAATGACCAAATAAAATAGCAACATGATAATAAGCTAAAATTTGCTCTATCCATGATTAATACACTACAAATCATGGTTTATAAAGCCAAAAACCCGATATTAAAAGGAGTATGCAATGTCTTTTGAATTACCAGCATTACCTTATGCTAAAGATGCCTTAGAACCTCACATCTCAGCAGAAACTCTGGAATATCATTACGGCAAACACCACAACGCTTACGTTGTAAACCTGAATAATCTGATTAAAGATACTGAGTTTGCCGGAAAATCACTGGAAGAAATTATCAAATCCTCTGAAGGCGGTATCTTTAATAACGCAGCACAAGTCTGGAACCACACCTTCTATTGGCATAGCCTGTCACCAAATGGTGGTGGTGAACCAACTGGTAAAGTTGCAGAAGCTATCAATAATTCTTTCGGTTCTTTTGCTGAGTTTAAACAACAATTTACTGATGCAGCACTGAAAAACTTCGGCTCTGGCTGGACATGGCTGGTTAAGAAAGCCGACGGCAGTCTGGCTATCGTCAATACCTCCAACGCAGCAACTCCATTGACTGGTGAAGATAAGCCAGTTCTGACTGTTGACGTTTGGGAACATGCCTATTACATCGATTACCGCAATGCACGTCCTCAATATCTGGAGCATTTCTGGGCTCTGGTTAACTGGAAATTCGTGGAAGAAAATCTGGCTTAATTAACCCGTCAGTTAAAATGACAAGGGTAAGTTTTTCCGATCCAACACACTTAATTTTATTTAGTAAGTGCGCTTTGAGTAGTGAAAAACTTACCTTTACTTGCCGTTAAAGCAAAACAGACAGCATTTCACCTTGATATTGTTTCCCGACCTTGATTAGATCAGGCAAAGTCCCCCCAGAAAAACGATCATGATTAATGCACTACAGGCAGTCAATAATCCCAATTTCAGATCTGTATCCATAAGCCATCCTCACCATGAAAATTAAGACTCTGCGACACCATAAATTTTGTTTGGTTATTTACCTCAGAGGTTAAAAAAACCACACTGTGCTATTTAATGCATATACTTTATAGCATTGATTACTACTTTCACTTTTGCGCTAGATCAGACAAAATTCAGGGTTTATCACTAAATTAGTGCCAGTTATCTTCCTATATATAAATATAATACTGGCAAATGATTAACAAAGATCTATATCCAGATGAAGGGTATACAAATTTAGACCTAAGGTCAGGAGTCCTTTTTATCATGGCAACGATTAAAGATGTGGCCAAACGCGCTGGTGTTTCAACCACAACCGTATCCCATGTTATCAATAAAACCCGTTTCGTCGCCGAAGATACAAAGGCCACAGTGTGGGCTGCCATTAAAGAACTGAATTATTCCCCCAGTGCTGTTGCGCGTAGCTTGAAGGTTAATCACACCAAATCTATCGGATTACTGGCAACTTCAAGTGAAGCGCCTTATTTCGCTGAAATCATCGAGTCTGTCGAAAATAGTTGTTATAGCAAAGGTTATACTTTGATTTTATGTAATTCCCATAACAATCTCGACAAACAAAAAGCTTATCTCGCTATGCTGGCACAAAAACGCGTTGATGGTTTACTGGTTATGTGTTCCGAATATCCTCAACAACTGTTGGGAATGCTGGAAGACTATCGCAACATTCCCATGGTAGTCATGGATTGGGGTGAGTCCAGAGGGGATTTCACTGATGCAATTATCGATAATGCCTTTCATGGTGGTTATTTGGCCGGTCGATATCTGATTGAACGTGGTCACCGTGATATTGCTGCTATTCCTGGATCATTAGCCAGAAATACCGGAGGCGGACGTCATCAAGGTTTCCTCAAGGCGTTGAAAGAAGCCAATATCACTATTCGGGAAGAATGGATTGTTCAGGGGGATTTTGAGCCTGAATCCGGTTATCAGGCGATGTATAAGATCTTAAGCCAAAAACACCGCCCTACGGCCGTGTTTTGTGGAGGAGATGTGATGGCAATGGGGGCGATCTGTGCTGCGGATGAAATGGGGTTACGTGTTCCACAAGATATCTCTGTCATTGGTTATGACAATATTCGCAATGCCCGTTATTTCACACCAGCCCTGACAACGATTCATCAGCCTAAAGAGCGTCTGGGGCAGATGGCTTTTTCCACGTTACTTGATAGGATCATTAATAAACGTGAAGATGCACAAACTATCGAAGTCCATCCGCGCCTTGTTGAACGTCGCTCTGTTGCAGATGGCCCTTTCATTGATTATCGTCGTTAACAATTAATCCTCTTGTAGCCATTCAGCATTAAGTGTTGCACTATCTCCAAGATAATCAAGCAACCAACTTAATGCAGGTGAATGGCTTTTTTGTGACCATGTCAGGCAACATGGGCTATCAGGTAATGGCTGCTCAAGTTCAAGCAAGCTGAGTTTTCCTTGACGAATAAGCGGCAAAGCACGATGTTTGGGCACCATTCCCACACACAGCCCATCCATCAGACAAGCCAACCCTGCATTCCAATCAGGGACAACTAACCGCCGTTGATTATCCAAAGCCCATGTATTACGCTTGGGCAAATTACGTGAAGTATCTTCAAGGCACAAGCTAGGATAATCCCTCAATTGATCATCATTTAATCTTTCTGTTATAGAAGTTAACTCATGCTCAGGACTGACAACACATAGCCACGGCATGAACCCCATGTCCCTGAAACTATACCGTTCCCCAACCGGAGAGGCGCGAGTGGCACCAATAGCAACATCAACGCGCCCATCCACCAGCGCATCCCATACCCCATTAAAAACCTCAGGATAAATAAATAATTCGATATCCGGAAAATGGCGGTAAAAATCCAGAATAAGCTGGCGAGTCCGTTCTGGTTTCACCACTTCATCAACAGCGATACTGAGCTGCCCACGCCAACCATTCGCCACTTGCTGACATTGATGACGAGTATGATACATTTTTTTGATAACAGAACGCGCTTCCTTTACAAAGATAGCCCCTGCCCCGGTTAATTCCACATCGCGATGACGACGTTCAAATAAGGGTACTGCCAACCATTCTTCAAGTTGCTTTATTGTATAACTGATAGCAGAAGGTACGCGGTGAAGTTCTGATGCTGCTGCACTAAAACTTCCTGTTCTGGCTACAGCATCAACAACTTCCAGAGAATATTCAGACCACATATTTCTTCCTTTTAATTTTTTTCACAGCATTATGCAAATAATACCGTTTCACAAGTAAAAATGACGCTATATAAAATAAACCGTATATTTTCTTATCAATTATCACATCGATTTATTGACACAATGACTACAAATAAAAATTCCATACCATTTATGCTTTATCTCGCTGGCCTAAGTATGCTTGGCTACTTAGCTATTGATATGTATCTGCCCGCTTTTGATGCCATGGCAAAAGACTTAGGTACATCAGAAGGGGCTATTAGTGCAAGTCTCAGCGTTTTTCTTGCTGGTTTTGCTGTTGCTCAGCTTTTATGGGGACAACTGTCTGATCGTCTGGGAAGAAAACCTGTTCTGCTTATCGGCTTATCTCTGTTTTGTCTTAGCTGTTTAGGAATGCTTTGGATAACAGATGCAACTCAATTACTTATTCTGAGATTTATTCAGGCTGTGGGTGTCTGTTCTGCTGCTGTTTCCTGGCAAGCTTTAGTCGTTGATAGGTATGACGCTGAACGCACAAAACGTATTTTTGCCATGATTATGCCACTGGTTGCACTTTCCCCTGCCCTTGCCCCTTTACTCGGTGCATGGTTATTGTCACATACAGGTTGGAGAACTATTTTTCTTGTTTTAATGGCTGTAACACTCGTTCTGCTTGTACCAACATTTTTACTGGCAAGTAAACGCGCGCCCATTGATACCAACATTAATGAAAATAAAGTTTCTTTCTTTACCTTATTGAAGTCTTCAACCTTCAGCGGAAATGTGTTGATTTATGCTTCCTGTAGTGCTGGTTTTTTTGCCTGGCTAACGGGTTCACCAACGATCCTGATCAATATGGGTTATGATGCCACAGATATTGGCTTAAGCTATATTCCACAAACTTTGGCATTTATGCTCGGTGGATATGGTTGCCGCATTTTATTGGAAAAAGTCAAAAGTGAAACCATATTTCCAATTTTGCTGATAGGCTATGCTGTCAGCATGGTACTCATCTATTTAGTTGCCCAAATTTATCCTTCTTTCATGCTTATTCTTATTCCTTTCTGTTTTATGGCCGTCATGAATGGTGCTTCTTACCCTATTGCTGTAGCAAATGCACTTTCTGTTTATCCAAAAGACGGCGGTAAAGCGGCTGCATTACAAAATGCTTTACAATTGGGTCTTTGCTTTATTGCCAGCATGTTTGTTGCTATGTTTATGAAAAACCCGCTTCTGTCTACCACAATAGTGATGGTTTTAACCATTATCCCAATGATAATAGGTTATTGTTTGCAAAAGAAAAAAGTAAACAATGATCATTAGTTATATATTAAAAAATTACGCCTAAAAATAATAACTAAGAACATTCTCATATAAAGGTCATACCATAATATGGCCTTTAAATTATTGTTTAAATATTATTTCACTCATATACTCATACAGATTCATTATTCTAAAAAATTCGGAATTTGAGGTTTCTAAAGGCAATGAAGCTCCCTTTAATTTCAGGATGAATCGGCATCTCTGCCTTTGAAACATTTTCTGCTTAATTTCAAGTCAATCCATTTTTGTTTTAGGATAATAAATAACCTATCACAAAGATATACCTCAAAATTCCATCAAACAAATGTTGGAGAGTCTATGAGTTCATCTTTCGTTGAAGGAAAAAAAACCATTACTGACCAGTGGCATAGGATCGCCAATGACTTGCTTCAAGAAGCGGATGTTGAAATCAATGGTAAGCGTCCTTTTGATATACAAGTCAAAAATCCTGATTTTTATAAAAGAGTGTTAAAACAAGGCTCTTTGGGATTGGGTGAAAGTTATATGGATGGTTGGTGGGATTGCGAACGTTTGGACATATTCTTTTATAAAGTCTTAAGAGCAGGCCTGGAACATAGAATCCCTAAAAATATCAAAGATATCCTGAAGATTATTACCACCCGCGTGTTTAATTTACAATCCCCCAAACGCGCTTGGATCGTAGGTGAAGAACATTATGATTTAGGTAATGACTTATTCACGCTTATGCTTGATCCCTACATGCAATATTCCTGTGGTTACTGGAAAGATGCAAATACTCTGGAAGAAGCTCAATCTAATAAGCTCCGGTTAATTTGTGAAAAACTACAATTATCACCGGGCATGACTCTTTTGGATATCGGATGTGGATGGGGTGGGCTGGCCGCCTATGCTGCCAAATACTATGATGTCTCCGTTACTGGTGTTACCATTTCTGTAGAGCAACAGAAATACGCTCAAGACCGCTGTAAAGATCTAGATGTTAAAATCATTCTCGAAGATTATCGTGACCTGAATCTACAGTTTGACAGAATTGTTTCCGTTGGTATGTTTGAACACGTTGGCTATAAAAATTACGCCAATTATTTCGATATAGTACGTAAGAACCTGAAACCTGATGGGCTTTTTTTACTTCATACTATTGGTTCCAATCGAGATAAAGTCAATGTCGATGCATGGATCAGCAAATATATTTTCCCTAATGGCCACTTACCATCAATTGCAAAGATCGCTAAAGCCAGCACAGGAAAGTTCGTCATGGAAGATTGGCATAACTTTGGGGCTGATTATGATCGTACCCTGATGGCATGGTATGAACGTTTTATCGCGAACTGGAGTAAGATAGAAAATAACTACAGCCCTCGTTTCAAACGAATGTTCAGCTATTATCTGAATGCCTGCGCTGGCGCATTCCGAGCCAGAGATATTCAACTATGGCAAGTTATGTTCAGCCCGCATGGAATTGAAAATGGGCTGAGAATTCCTCGATGATACTGTTTACAACAGCTTTCGATAAAGCTGTTGTAAAGCTACAGTGAATACCTCTGTAGCTTTTTTCATTAATATTTTTTCATTAATATAAGCAGCGTTAACTACTCTTCCAATTGGGATAATACTTTTTCCTGTTCTTTTTGCGCCATGAACCGTTCAACAGTATCTACAATTGCTTGTGTCTGTGGGTCAATTTCAATATTTACTTTTTGGCCAATGCGTTTTTTGCCCAGTGTCGTACGTTCCAACGTTTCTGGAATCAAATGAACACAGAAACGATTATTCACGACATCTCCAATCGTCAGACTGATCCCATCAATACCAATAAAACCTTTATGCAGGATATATTTCATTAACTGCTTATCATAAATACGGAACCATATTTCATGGTTATTTTCCGAAGTAAAAATTTTGGCAATCTCAGCCGTTGTAATGACATGACCGGACATCAAATGTCCACCAATTTCATCACCAAATTTAGCTGCTCTTTCCAAATTTACTAAATCGCCCACTTTAAGTTCACCGAGATTAGTCAAACGCAGTGTCTCTTTCATTAAATCGAAACTAATCAAATCACCATCTATTTTGGTGACAGTCAAACAACAGCCATTATGGGAAACGGAAGCACCTGTTTCAATTTCGGGTAATAATTCAGGCGGAAATTTAACTACATGAGTCCGAAAGTGTGTTTTTTCTTCAATAGCAACTATAGGTGCTTTTCCCTGGACAATGCCTGTAAACATGGGAAACCTCTTTCATCGTTTTGCATGATAAGTTAGTGTAACGTACTCATCTCTTTTAGACACTATTTCGGTGGAGAGTTATTTTCGATTTGGTATAAATATCGTGCAATGATTGGCTTAATAAAATGAGTCCTATACAATACTTGAGTTAACAAGAGATTACTTTTCAAACAACTTCGTTTGCTCGCAGAAATGTTCCTTGTTCTTCTAATTAATTTTTAATCAAAAAAGGTGTAGTACGTGCAGAAATATTTAAATGAAGCGCGTAGTTTGCTCGCTCTGGGGATCCCCGTCATCATCGCTCAATTTTCACAAACTGCGATGGGTTTTGTAGATACAGTTATGGCTGGTAAAGCTGGCGCAATCGAGATGTCAGCAGTTGCTATCGGGACATCAATTTGGCTGCCAGCGATTCTGTTTGGTCAAGGCTTGTTGATGGCCTTAACACCAATCGTTGCGCATATGAATGGCTCAGGCCAGAGAAAAAATGTCGCCAGCCAAATCCAACAAGGTTTTTGGCTGGCAACGTTCCTGGCTATTTTTATTATTACAATTTTGTATAACTGCCGCTTCATTATAGAAGCGCAACATAATGTGGATCCTATTCTGGCACAAAAAGCTGTAGATTTTATTCACGCTATTATGTGGGGAGCGCCTGGTTGCCTGTACTACCAGGTTTTACGCAGTCAATGTGAAGGGCTGTCAAAAACCAAACCAGCAATGGTTATTGGTATTTTAGGATTATTGGTTAATATCCCCGTCAACTACATTTTCATTTACGGTAAATTCGGTGCACCGGAACTTGGTGGTGTGGGTTGTGGTGTTGCAACAGCAGCCGTTTACTGGGTAATGTGCCTGTTACTACTTGCATATGTCAAACACTCACCTTCTCAGAAAGATATCCATACATTTGACAATTTTGCCCGCCCTAACTGGTATGCTCAAAAACGCATTACTCTGCTTGGCTTACCCATCGCTCTGGCTATGTTCTTTGAAGTTACGTTATTTGCTGTTGTATCCCTACTGATCTCCCCTCTCGGCGTAATTGCCGTTGCAGGACATCAAATTTCTCTCAATTTCAGTTCATTGATGTTTATGTTCCCGTTGTCATTTGGCATAGCGGCAACTATCCGTGTAGGTTATAACCTTGGGCAGAAATCAACCGAAGGCGCTAAAATATCAGCTTATACCAGCCTTGTTGTTGGCTTGGTAATTGCTTGTATAACAGCAACCTTCACGATTTTATTCCGTGAACCAATTGCAATCATGTACAACAATAATTCCGAAGTTGTCACTTTGGCATCTCATTTGATGCTGTTTGCTGCTATCTATCAGCTTTCTGATTCAGTTCAGGTGATTGGTTCCGGGGTATTGCGCGGATATAAAGATACACGTTCCATTTTCTTTATTACTTTCATCGCATATTGGGGTTTCGGATTACCTAGTGGTTATATACTAGCACTAACCAACTATGTGACTGAACCGATGGGGCCACAGGGTTTCTGGATTGGATTTATTATCGGATTAACTGTAGCGGCAATCATGATGGGTAGCCGGATTTGGTGGTTACAAAAACAGCCTGATCATACTGTTCTGGCATATTCTACTCGTTAATTCAGTGTATTAGATTATCATCTCAAGGGGAAAAAGTTGTAAATTCACACTGATAGATGTAAATGCGAGCAATCGAACACGAATTTGCATTTTTCCCCTTGCCAGACAGCTCAGTGATCGTTAATATTCGTCCCCGTTGTCAGCCACGGAAATTTAGATTGCGTCCGTAGCTCAGTTGGTTAGAGCACCACCTTGACATGGTGGGGGCTGGTGGTTCGAGTCCACTCGGACGCACCAAATATCTGGTTGACAAAAAGTTCATTTTTACGTGCGTCCGTAGCTCAGTTGGTTAGAGCACCACCTTGACATGGTGGGGGTCGGTGGTTCGAGTCCACTCGGACGCACCATATCTTTATGGTTCACCCTGTTTTTTTCACTTTTAACTCTCTTCACTTATAATCTGGTTACCCCATTTATTCGTTGTCACAATTTGGTACTGATTGGCCCATACTTATTCTTATACCCAACTTCTCATACCCAACTGAAATAACAACTATCCGATTCGATACTATTGCGCAACAACTTACTGATTTTACTAACTTGTATGTGAGTATTTTTTATTCCTTTAACATAAATCTTTTCGATAACTCTTTTTTTAATTCATTTCACAGAAATTAGTCTCTATAATACGCATTGTCATATGTTGAATGGTTTCAGCCAATTGATTTACCGAACTCAGAAAAGTTACAAATGATTAATCATTCCAAGTCCACATGTCCATACATGCCTGGCTTCATGAAAAGCAACCACTTGACATTTTCTGCCACCCGTTTTCTATTATGTTGCGCAACTAACAATGCCAAATTAACAAAGCCAAATGACACTGGCTTATAATGTCAATGGTTGGTGATTCACTCTTTTTAATTCATAAAAACCAGTAGATAGATTGTCATGAAAAAAACCAAAATTGTTTGTACTATCGGACCAAAAACTGAGTCCGAGGAAAAACTAACCGAACTGCTTAACTCAGGCATGAATGTTATGCGCCTGAATTTTTCTCACGGTGACTACGAAGAACATGGTCAACGCATTAAAAATCTTCGTGCAGTTACTGCAAAAACCGGCAAAAAAGCAGCTATCTTACTGGACACCAAAGGCCCTGAAATCCGAACCATGAAACTGGAAGGGGGTAATGATGTTTCTCTAACGTCAGGTCAGACTTTCACTTTCACAACAGATCAATCCGTCATCGGTAATAAAGAATGTGTTGCCGTAACCTATCCAGGTTTACCAGCGGATTTATCTGTGGGTAATACAGTATTGGTTGACGATGGCCTGATTGCTATGGCAGTAAAAGGTATCACCGAAACTGAGGTCATTTGTGAAGTGTTGAATAACGGTGACTTAGGTGAAAACAAAGGTGTCAATCTGCCAAATGTTTCTATCAACCTGCCTGCACTGGCAGGAAAAGACAAGCAAGACCTTATCTTTGGTTGTGAGCAAGGTGTTGATTTTATCGCAGCGTCTTTCATTCGTAAGCGTTCTGATGTTTTGGAAATCCGCGAACACTTAAAAGCCCATGGTGGCGAACACATCCAAATCATTTCCAAAATTGAAAATCAGGAAGGTCTGAATAATTTTGATGAAATTCTGGAAGCTTCAGACGGTATCATGGTTGCCCGTGGTGATTTGGGTGTTGAGATCCCCGTAGAAGAAGTGATTTTCGCGCAGAAGATGATGATAGAAAAATGTAATTCTGCACGTAAAGTTGTTATCACTGCGACTCAAATGCTGGATTCCATGATCAAAAATCCACGCCCTACCCGTGCTGAAGCAGGCGACGTTGCCAATGCCATCTTAGATGGTACTGACGCAGTAATGCTTTCCGGCGAAAGTGCTAAAGGAAAATACCCTGTTGAAGCCGTCTCCATTATGGCAACCATCTGTGAACGTACAGATCGTGTCATGAGTAGCCGAATCGAAAATACCAAAACTCAGAAGTTACGTGTTACCGAAGCAGTTTGTCGCGGAGCGGTAGAAATTGCCGAAAAATTGGAATCACCTCTGATTGTTGTGGCGACTTATGGCGGTAAATCTGCAAGATCTATCCGTAAATACTTCCCTAATGCCCCTATTCTTGCACTGACTACCAATGAAATTACTGCTCGTCAGTTGTTACTAGTTAAAGGTGTCTCTACGCAAGTTGTCAAAGAAATTGCGTCTACTGATGATTTCTACCGTATTGGTAAAGAAGCGGCATTAGCCAGCGGTATGGCAAGCAAAGGAGATATAGTTGTGTTGGTATCCGGTGCATTAGTACCAAGCGGTACAACAAATACTTCTTCTGTTCATGTACTGTAATTATTTTTGAGCACAAGACAAGCTGCCCAATTAATGAGCGGCTTGTCAAACAAAAATAACGCTTGTCTTTTAACCATACCCCAATAATAAACAAATATTCACACTGAAATAATTCAAAACATTCAGCACAAAAAATACTCCATTTATTTTAAAACCATTTATACTAATATTGATCTCACTTGCTTGATTTACAGATATTGGAAGCTAATTTTTTGACAAAATAGGCAAAATAGATTTTTTTTATTTATTACAGCCAAGCAGTAAAAACTGGAAGATACATCACGTAATGTTTAAGATTTTTCTGATTTAATTATTCATCTCATTACCGTTTTATTGCGATTATCTAAAAATTATTAACTTTTTTTAGAATAAAAAACAGTATAATTGGTTTCTTTAGACAAAAATTTATTCTCTTTCCAAAAAAGTTTGTGTAATAATTAGATAGCTACTTGGAGATTAACTTAATCTAGAGGGTATTGTGATGAATCGTACTAAAGTTGTACTTGGCACAGTAATTCTTGCTTCTATTATGTTAGCGGGTTGTACAAACCCACCTAAAGTTGATCAGCTTTCCTCTCAGGTTCAAACTCTGGGTTCAAAAGTTGACCAACTGAGCAATGAAGTTAGCTCAATGCGTTCTGATGTACAAACAGCGAGAGACGAAGCCTCTCGTGCGAATCAACGTCTTGATAATCAAGTTCGTTCCTATAAAAAATAAACTTGTAGCATATTCAAGAATGGCGTACTTCGTAAGTACGCCATTTTTTATGTTCTCAATTCCTCAATTCACTGTTTCGGTTAGGATTTAGTTTGATAGATTGGAGCTGGCTGGCTCAACGGTGGTAATTTAACGGGCTGAATATTGAGAGTAGCTTCTTCACGTTCTTCCATTAAACTTGGAAGTTCTCTTTCCTTTTTACCGGATGAAATAGTTTCCTTGTTGACTACCACAGGCAGTCCAGAACGACGAATGATCGCCTGATCCACCAAGACAGCATTCGTATTACTGTTTGCAATAAACTTTAATAACCCTTCTGTACGTTTAATTGGTATAGTTTGAGGATCATCAGCATCTGTCTTTGAAAGTGGTTGATGAACCTCAACATAACGTTTGCCATCTGGTTCTACCGCATATTTGATTGGTTCATTAATGATCTGAACACGGGTTCCCTTCGGAACATTATAAAATAGTGCTTCAATATCATCAGGACGCAAACGGATACACCCCGAACTGACTCGCATGCCAATACCAAAATTCGCATTAGTACCATGTATCAGGTATTCTCCACGCCCTGCTGCCAAACGCAGAGCAAAATCACCCATCGGGTTATCCGGGCCTGCAGGTATTACCGCCGGCAAGATAATACCGCGACTTGCATAATCTTTACGGATATTAGCAGTAGGTGTCCATGTCGGATGTTTAATTAACTGGTTAACCGATGTCGTCATTGTTGGTGTATTGCGCCCAAGCTGCCCAATTCCAATTGGGTAAACAATGACATGATCCTTTCCTTTTGGAAAATAATAGAGTCTCAGTTCAGCAAGATTAATAATAATCCCCTGACGAGGGGCATTGGGAAGTAACATCTGTGACGGGATAATGAGTTTTGTACCAGGTTTGGGTAGATAAGGATCAACACCAGGATTGGCTTCCAGCATAGCCAGTAAACCTATTTGGTATTTGGCGGCAATGGCTTCCAACGGGAGACCATCATCAGGTACGACATAGATGGAGTTCTCACCAATCAGGCGACTGTTAGCAGGTGGCAATGGATATTCCGCTGCATAAGCTAGATTAGCTGCCCCACAGAACGACAACATGCCGATCAAGAAAGTACTGATAAAAGACAAAAATCGCTTCATACACACTTCCTCAATGTTATTTGAATGCCAGTGGTTAATTAATAGCCTATTCTATTCCCTTTGCCACAATCAAAGCCAAAGCTAAATTTGAACAGTATTCAGACTACAACGCATCTTACAACTGATAGCAACTAATTACACCAGACTAACATATCAATAGTCAAAACCTGCCGTAAAACAGGCTACGTGTTATTTTCAGCCATATTCCGAACGAATTGGCTGAAATCAACCAAATAATCAGATAAACCCCAAAAAGTTCCTGCCAACAAATATCAACAGGAACTTAAACTAATCAACTTACGTTATAATATATTGAATATTAAGCTAAAATAGCTGTAGTCAGGCGGGATGTACAACATAATTGCTGTTGTCCATTATAGATATCAATTTGCCAGATTTGATGGGTACGCCCAAGATGGATTGGTTTGCAGATCCCTTTAACTATACCCTTACGTACCGCTTTTATATGGTTGGCATTAATTTCTATCCCCACAACCTTTTGTTCACCTTCAGAGCAAAGATATCCTGCAAGAGAGCCAAGTGTCTCAGCTAACACCACTGATGCTCCACCATGCAAGATGCCAAATGGCTGTTTAGTTCGCTGGTCAACAGGCATTGTTCCCTCAATGAAATCATCTCCAAGCTGAGTAATTTCTATTCCAATATGATTCACAATACAATCAATACCCAATTGATTTAACATGTTTACATCTGGATGACGTTTCCAAATCACTGCATTATCTCCAATAAAGCTTGTAATGGGTGTTTAAGTACTTTTCCTTCTATGCGTTTCACCTGACTACGGCATGAATATCCAGTACTGAGACAATGTTCCAAAGCTAAATTATTTAGTACAGGTGCCCATGAAAGTCTGTAAATGCCAATCGAATTATCAAGGTTCTTTTTCTCATGACCATATGTGCCTGCCATACCACAACATCCCACATTGATGTTGTTTAATTTACAGCCAAAATGGTGGAAAATATCAATCCATTGTTTACCGCTATTAGGTAACGCTGTCACTTCTGTACAGTGCCCCAATAAATACCAATCATGACTGGATGTTACCTTGTCACGTTTTCCTTTTGAAGCAATTTCCGGCAACACGTTCACCAGCCATTCATGAACCAATTGAACGTTAAAATTCCCCCGCTGTTCACCCAGAATATCTTTGTATTCATCCCGATAACACAGAACCAAAGCAGGATCAACACCCACCATAGGAATATCCAGTTGTGCGACCCGTTTCAGGAAATCAGCCGTTTTCCTGGCAGTTTTGGCAAATTTATTTAAAAATCCTTTAACATGTTGTGCTTTTCCATTCGGAGAAAATGGTAACAACACTGGCTGATATCCCAACTTCTCGATCAGCCGTACAAAATCAGTGACAACTTTTGCATCGTGATAACTGGTGAAAGGATCCTGGACGATAAGTACATGCTGCTTACGTTGGATCGTAGGTAACATTTCGAGCTGTTCTAATGTCGTCCGGGTTGCATAATGACTTGCGAGTTGCTGCTGTAATGTCGGATAGGAAAGCTGTGGCAAATCAACCATACCAATAGTATGTTGACTGAGTTTTTGTACCCACGGCTGCCGCAAGAAGAAGTTAAATACCCGAGGAGCCTTTGCCATTAATGGGGTACTGCTTTCTACATTGGCAACAATATGATCACGCAACGGACGTAAATAACGGCTGTGATACAGAGCCAAAAAGCGGGAACGAAATGATGGTACATCAATCTTAATCGGGCATTGTGTCGAACAAGCTTTACATGCCAGGCACCCCGACATCGCCTCTTTGACTTCATGGGAAAAATCATACTCTCCCCGCCATGCTTTCCAGCTATGACGCGTTTTCTCAATCAATCCACGCAAGCTTACTCCATGTAAACCGGATCGGGCCTGTTCAAATCCTTGCTCTAATAACTTAGGTTCAACGCCTTGCTCCGTCAGAAGCCGCAACCACTCCCTGACAAGGGTTGCTCTGCCTTTAGGTGAATGGATGCGATGCTGGCTGATTTTCATTGAAGGACACATTGGGCTTTTTACGTCAAAGTTGAAGCACAGGCCATTACCATTACATTCCATTGCTCCACGGAATGTGTTTCTGACATTAACCGGAATAATTCTGTCATAAGTGCCACGCTTAGTGGCATCGACCTGCATCATCGGGGCATCTATTCCCATTGGCGGGCAGATTTTTCCCGGATTCAACCTGTTGAGTGGATCAAATGCCGCTTTAACCCAACGTAATTCATCGTACAGGACTTCACCAAAAAAAGCCTGACTGTACTCTGCCCGAAAACCTTTGCCATGCTCTCCCCATAACAACCCGCCATATTTAGCCGTCAAGCGGACTATCTCATCGGAAATCTGCTTCATAAGAATTTCCTGCTGAGGATCGCACATATCTAATACCGGCCGAACATGTAAAACGCCTGCATCCACATGACCAAACATACCATAATCAAGCTGATGGCTATCAAGAAGCTGACGAAATTCGACAATATAATCAGCAAGATGTTCAGGTGGTACACAAGTATCCTCAACAAACGGAATAGGTTTAGCGGCACCTTTACTGTTACCCAACAATCCGACAGATTTTTTCCGCATGGCATAAATGCGTTCAATATCATCCAAATGGTGGCAAGTCTGGTAACCGATAACACCAGCCTGACTGTTTGCCATTAATTCATCAAGGCGCAAGCAGAGAGCATTGACCTGCTGATCAATCTGCTGTTCATCGTCTCCGCTGAATTCAACGATATTTAAGCCTTGCATATCTCTGTCTGGAACGTCAGCAATCAATTCTTTCACTGAATGCCAAATAATATCTTCACGTGCAAGGTTGAGAACTTTTGAGTCCACTGTTTCAACAGAAAGCGCTTTGGCTTCAACCATAAACGGAGCATTACGCAGGGCTGAATCGAAAGAATCATATTTTACATTCACGAGCCGTCTGACTTTCGGCAATGGTGTGATATCCAATGTTGCTTCGGTAATAAAGGCCAGAGTACCTTCAGATCCCGTTAATATGCGTGTCAGGTCAAATGATTGCATATCATCACTATAAACATGACGCAAATCATAACCTGTCAGAAATCGATTGAGTTTCGGGAACTTCTCAACAATTAATTCCCTCTGCTCACGACAACGCTCAAGTACCGTTTTATAGATATGACCAATAACCGATTTCTCTTCCGCAATTGATTCTGCCAGTGTTGTACTCATAGGGCGGGTATCAAGCATCTCTCCCCCCAGTAAAACAGCCCGGACACCAAGTACATGATCTGACGTTTTACCATACACCAACGATCCCTGACCGGATGCGTCGGTATTGATCATACCGCCTAATGTGGCACGGTTACTGGTTGATAATTCAGGAGAGAAAAAATAACCGAAAGGTTTTAGGTATTGGTTGAGTTGATCCTTAATAACACCTGCTTCAACTTTAACCCAGCCTTGTTCTGGATTAATTTCCAGAATTCTTTTCATATACCGGGACATATCTACAACAATGCCATTGTTGAGGGCCTGGCCATTCGTACCAGTTCCCCCACCTCGGGGTGTGAATGTCAGAGAATGGAAGCGTTCTTCTCCTGCAATCCTCGCCAACAATGCAACATCGGCACTGGAACGCGGAAAGATAACCGCTTGTGGTAACAACTGATAAATACTATTATCTGTCGCCATAGTCAGTCTATCTGCGTAATTGCTGGCAGTATCACCTGTAAAACCAGTATCCTTCAATACAGTCAAATATTCCTTTACCAGTTCACTGACTTGGGGGGCTTGTGGTATACGTGGGATCATTGGCTCATTGCCCCTTTTTCTAATAAGTGTCCACAATTGCTTTATTTATATACTACCTTAACCATCAATTCAGACAGGGATCTGAATAACTAGTTTTTCAACGATATCACAATATCTAACAATTTTGAGCAATCTGTGAAATAACGTTATATTTATTTACCATTGTTGATTCTGACAATATTATCAATTGCCGAGAGAAATCATTTCATGGAAAAATCGCAACCACGTCACGATTTACCCAAACTGCTATTTGTACTGTTCTTCATTTTACTGCTCATTACGACCAGCTTTTGGGTTTTGAGTCCATTTATTTTGGGTTTCATCTGGTCAGGAATGGTGGTTATCGCAACTTGGCCACTAATGGAAAAAATACAACAACATTTATGGGGAAAACGCTGGATTGCGGTTTCCATCATGACATTAATATTGCTTTTATTATTTGTTATTCCTATTGCCTTACTGGTTGGCAGCCTGCTGGAAAACAGCGCACCACTAATTGTCTGGGCAAAATCTCCAGCCAATATACATCTGCCTCAATTGGAGTGGCTGAATAAAATCCCGGTCATTGGCAATGACTTATATATTAAATGGCAAGACACTATTGCTGAAGGTAGTAACATGCTTCTGGCTAAAATTCCACCTTATATCGGTAAAGCAGCAACATGGTTTTTTGCCCAAGCCGCCAATGCAGGCCGTTTTCTGTTCCACCTGGCACTGATGGTACTGTTCAGTGTCCTGCTTTATTGGAAAGGTGAACACGTTATGCTAGGCATTCGCCATTTCGCTATCCGGCTGGCAGGTAGACGTGGTGATGCTGTTGTACTACTGGCTGCTCGCTCCATTCGTGCTGTTGCTTTAGGTGTGGTCGTTACAGCACTCGTCCAGGCTATCGCTGGTGGAATTGGGTTAGCAATCGCAGGTATTCCTTATGCCATGATCCTAACAGTCATAATGTTTGTACTCTGTGTTGCTCAATTAGGTCCTTTACTCGTCCTTATCCCATCCATTGTTTGGCTTTACTGGACAGGAGAAACAACCTGGGGAACTATTTTAGTTGTCTGGAGTTTAATTCTGGTCACAATGGATGGGGTGCTTCGTCCTTTCCTTATTCGCCTTGGTGCCGATTTACCTATGGTTTTAATTCTCACCGGTGTTATCGGCGGCATACTTTCACTGGGTGTGATTGGATTATTTATCGGCCCGGTGGTATTAGCTGTTTCTTATAGCTTGTTGCTGGCCTGGATGGATGAAGTTCCTAAACCTGAAAATAAAATAGAACAGATAGAACAATATTTCAAAAAAGACCATATACAATAATAAATGATAGCGCGGAATATGATTTTTCCGCGCAATTATCATTAATGTAAATAGATAATCTCGTTTCTATAGAAAATAAAAATTCATCCCACCAGTAAATAAATCCTTCAAAAATTTGTTACAAAAAAGTTATTTTTAAATTTTGTTTTTTAATTCTGATTTATTAAGAGAATTCTTAATGAATAAACTCACTTATTAAATTAGTATTCTTTTCATCGAAACAATGTTTCCCATGAATTGCTGTCTTAGTTTGTAAACGCCACAAACTGGGATAAGTGAAGTAATATATATTGCTGTGTGTAGTCTTTGCCTGTCAGCCCATGATAGGCTTTTTTTTTGGGTTTAGGAAAAATTTTCATTGGTTCTATATAATATATGACCAATGTTAAAAAAGATTATGCTATAAAAACAAAAAGCCTGAAAATATTTTTAACAGGCTTTTTAGTTCATGTCTGAATAAGTTGTTATTAATTATTTCTCGCTAGAGAAATCCAAGTTTTAACAACGGTATCAGGATTCAATGATAAACTGTCAATCCCTTCTTTCATTAGCCACTCAGCGAAATCTTCATGATCAGAAGGCCCCTGACCACAAATACCAACATATTTACCTTGTCGTTTAGCTGCCCGAATCGCCATAGAAAGTAATTGTTTCACTGCATCATTACGCTCATCAAATAATTCAGATACAACACCCGAATCACGATCCAATCCTAATGCTAATTGAGTCATATCATTTGAACCGATAGAAAAACCATCAAAATACTCAAGGAATTGTTCCGCTAATAATGCATTTGATGGAATTTCACACATCATGATGACTTTCAACCCATTCTCGCCACGTTTCAACCCCTGTAATGCCAATTCTGAAATGACAGCTTCAGCCTGTGCTACTGTACGTACAAATGGGATCATCACTTCGACATTAGTTAACCCCATAACATTACGCACTCGTTTGACCGCCTCACATTCCAAAGCAAAGCATTGGCGGAAACTGTCAGAAACATAGCGACCAGCACCACGGAAACCAAGCATCGGGTTTTCTTCATGTGGTTCGTATAAATCACCACCAACTAAGTTCGCATATTCATTAGATTTGAAGTCAGATAAACGAACAATAACGCGCTTAGGCCAAAATGCGGCCGCCAACGTCGCAATACCTTCCGTCAGACGTCCGACATAAAACTCAACAGGATCATCATAACCTGCCATTAATAATTTAATCTGTTCCTGTAGTTCAGGGGATTGTTCAGCAAACTCAATCAGGGCACGGGGATGAACACCAATCATGCGGTTTATAATGAATTCCAAACGTGCCAGCCCTACACCTTCATTCGGCAGGCAGGCAAAGTCAAACGCCCGATCCGGATTGCCCACATTCATCATAATCTTAACATCCAACTTTGGCAGTTCATCAACCTGAGAACTTTGGATGCTGAAATCTAGTTTATTCTGATAAACGAAACCGGTATCCCCTTCAGAGCAAGAAACAGTCACTTGCTCACCTTCTTTTAAGCGTTCCGTCGCATCACCACAACCTACTACCGCAGGAATACCCAATTCACGAGCAATAATAGCAGCATGACAAGTACGGCCGCCACGATTGGTAACAATCGCCGCCGCTTTTTTCATGATGGGTTCCCAATCTGGATCAGTCATGTCTGTTACCAACACATCCCCTACTTGGATACGATCCATTTCGCTGAGATTGTGGATAACTTTAACCGTACCAATACCGATTTTGTGCCCGATCGCACGGCCTTCCACCAGCACACGGCCCTGTTCATTCAGTTGATAACGCTCCATCACCTGCTGATTTGAGCGGACTGTCTCAGGACGTGCCTGTACAATATATAGCTTGCCATTGTGCCCGTCTTTCGCCCATTCAATATCCATCGGACGGCCATAATGTTTTTCAATCAATAAAGCTTGTCTTGCCAATGCTTCAACTTCGCTGTCAGTAAGAGAGAAACGATTGCGTAACGCCTCAGAGACATCTTCTGTACGTACCTGCTGACCGTGCTCTTTGCTGTCTGCATAAACCATACGTATTTTTTTGGAGCCCAAATTACGACGGACGATCGCAGGGCGATTATTTTTTAATGTCGGTTTATGGACATAAAACTCATCAGGGTTTACTGCTCCCTGAACAACCATTTCACCCAAACCATAGGCAGATGTAATAAACACGACTTGATCAAAACCAGACTCCGTATCAATCGTAAACATCACACCCGATGATGCCAGATCTGAACGCACCATACGCTGTACCCCGGCTGATAATGCAACACCACGGTGGTCATAGCCCTGATGGACACGGTAAGAGATAGCACGATCATTGAAGAGAGAGGCAAAAACATGTTTAATGGCAATCATCACAGCATCAACGCCCTGCACATTTAAAAAAGTCTCTTGCTGTCCGGCAAAAGAAGCATCCGGCATATCTTCAGCAGTCGCAGAGGAGCGGACAGCGAAAGAAGCATCCGGCTCACCTTCAGACAATTGCAAATAAGCATCGCGGATATCTTTTTCCAGTTGTGCCGTAAATGGTGTATCAATCACCCACTGACGGATCTGTACGCCAGCCTTAGCTAATTGATTAACATCATCAACATTAACTTCATCCAGTAATTGATAAATACGCTGGTTAACACCGCTTTGTTCCAGAAAATCATTAAATGCCTGTGCAGTTGTAGCGAAACCATTGGGGACAGATACACCAAGGTCAGCCAGATTAGTAATCATTTCGCCAAGAGAGGCGTTTTTACCACCGACCCGACTAACATCATTCATGCCTAATTGGTTATACCAAAGCACATTACATGGGGTAAGGCCATTATTGGACATTGAAACTATCCTTTTTACATTCGAAGGTACAACTCGGAAAATTAAAGCTGTTTTTACAGCAAGAAATAGCCTAGCACAATGTCTTGCTACATATAGAAAGGTGAATCGATCAACCCAGCAATATTATTTTTTTACACGTATAATCTGGCACATTATCTATGGCTGTAATTTGTAATAAAAACGATTCAGCTAATATTTTACTAACTCCCTATAAACTCAACAATAAAAGAAAAGCACAATGATAGAGATCCAACTCCCTCAGACTCAGGACAATGAAATTCTGGAACGCAGTGTATTTTTCATTTCCGATGGTACAGCAATTACGGCAGAAGTTTTGGGTCATGCTGTATTGTCTCAATTCCCGATTAATATCACGTCTTATACCTTACCCTTTGTAACCAACAAAATGAGAGCAGAAGAAATTAGGAACCAGATAAATACCCTCTATCAGGAAACACAAATCAGGCCACTCGTTTTTTATTCCATCATTTCCAATGAAGTTAAAAATATTATCACCAGCAGTAAAGGTTTTTGCCTGGATATTGTCCAGACTCTCGTCGCACCATTGCAGCAAGAAATCGGGCTGGAACCTAAACCTGAATTACACCGTACCCACGGTTTATCTGAAAAAAATCTGAGTCAATATGATGCCCGCATCGCAGCCATTGATTACGCCCTCGCACATGACGATGGTGTTTCATTACGCAATCTCGATCAGGCTCAGGTAATTATTCTGGGTGTTTCCCGCTGTGGAAAAACCCCCACCAGCCTCTATCTTGCCATGCAATTCGGCATTCAAGCCGCAAACTATCCTTTCACTGCGGATGATATGGATAATCTGCAATTGCCTGCTGATCTAAAACCTTTCCAGCAAAAACTATTCGGATTGACAATAAGCCCGGAAAGACTGGCCGCTATCCGGGAAGAACGCAGAGAAAATAGTCGTTATGCTTCATTACGACAATGCCGGATCGAAATTACTGAGGTTGAAGCCCTATTTCGCAAAAACAAAATCAATTACTTAAATACCACCAATTATTCTGTCGAGGAGATTTCAACCAAAATTATTGACAGTATGGGATTGAAACGGCGTATGTTCTGATCCCGGAAATACCAGTACATTTCAGAACACCGTTACAATCTTATGCGCGCGATTTCTTATGTAATTGTAATTATTGTCTGTTGAATTTGCTGGAGGTTGAGTTATTGTAATTTCAATTACGCCAGACTGCATTCCAAGATGAAGTAGAATTTGAGAAAGTATATGCACAAAACAGATGAATTAAGAACCCACCCAATTGACAGATTAATAACACCTAAAACACTTTCTGAGCAATATCCCATATCAGAAAAAACATTGCAAAATGTGACGGTATCACGCAGACGTATTGAAGCTATTCTTACGGGCAACGACCAACGTTTGCTGGTTATCATTGGGCCTTGCTCTATACATGATGTTGATGCCGCTCTTGATTATGCCTCACGTCTGCACGTATTGCGTAAAAAATATCAGCATAGTCTGGAAATCGTAATGCGAACCTACTTCGAAAAACCTCGTACTGTTGTTGGCTGGAAGGGATTGATTTCAGACCCTATGTTGGATGGTTCTTGTCATGTCAATAAAGGAATTTCACTCGCCCGTAAATTATTAATTGATATTAATGAGTTGGGAATTCCCACCGCCACAGAATTTCTGGACATGGTCATCGGGCAATATATTGCAGATTTAATTAGCTGGGGAGCAATCGGTGCAAGAACAACAGAAAGCCAAATCCACCGGGAAATGGCCTCTGCACTGTCATGTCCGGTTGGATTTAAAAATGGTACTGACGGTAATACTCATATTGCTATTGATGCGATACGCGCATCACGTGCCGGACATATGTTCTTGTCACCAGATAAAGATGGACAGATGACCATCTATCAAACCAGTGGAAACCCTTATGGGCATATCATTATGCGCGGTGGGAAAAAACCGAATTACAGTGCTGAAGATATTACAGCAGTTTGTCAGAAATTACGCGAATTCAACCTACCAGAACGCTTGATAGTAGATTGCAGTCATGGAAACTGTCAGAAAGTTCACCGCCGACAACTGGATATAGCCAGAAATATTAGCCAACAGATCCAGTCTGGTTCAACGGCTATTGCGGGTGTCATGGCAGAAAGTTTTTTAGTGGAAGGTTCTCAAAAAATCATGCAGGGAGAACCTCTGACCTACGGACAATCTATTACTGACCCATGCCTTAGCTGGCAAGATACCGAACAATTCCTTAGTATTCTTGCGGAAGCAATTGAAAGCCGGTTCTGAATATCGTTTTTATTGGCTTCTGTTCACGTGGGAGCAGGAGCCAATCCCCCATTTGAAAAATCATACAAAACCAATCTATCGAGTCAGTTATATCCACATAAAAAAATAGCTTGAAGTTAACCAAGACAGAAACGATAATTATTCTCAATATTAGAATAATTATTGTTCATATTGGGTTATGAAAAAAATAACTGATTGCCTGTGCTACTACATCAATCCTTTGCAACAACAGATCCTTCTTGCGTTACATCGTGATTCGACACAAACCGATAACTTTACTCTGACGTAATAATAATTCAGAGAATTCACCGTGATGCATCTCAATGGTTCTTAAAACAATATATATGTTTCAAAACCATTCGTATGCTTTAAAACACAGCAAAATTATGGAGATAACCTATATGACCCGAATTCAACCACCAAACCTGAAATTGTCTGCACTAAGTATTGTCATTCTGACAGGGTTGTCTTCTGCTCACGCAGCAACCATCCCAGATGAAAAAACAGCTTTAGCAGAGAATAATAAACATCATAAAGATACGCTGACGGTTTATGCCACAGGGAATCAGCGCGACAGTTTTGAAGCACCTATGATGGTAACAGTTGTTGAAGGTAACTCAGCCAGCAGTAAAGTTGCAGGCAATGCAAATGACTTGCTGCGCAAGATCCCTGGGATTAATACTGCGGATTATGGGCGCGCTAATGGGCAAGATATCAACCTGCGTGGTTACTCTCAAAAAGGCGTTTTAATGCTGGTTGATGGCGTTCGTCAGGGTACTGATACCGGGCATATTAATGGCATCTTCCTTGATCCCTCACTGATTAAACAAGTCGAAGTTGTCCGTGGTCCATCTGCCCTGCTCTATGGCAGTGGTGCATTAGGTGGGGTTATTGCCTACCAGACGGTTGATGCCGCAGATCTCTTACAGGCGGGGCAAAATACTGGTTTTCGTGTTTTTAGTCGTGCCGCAACTGGGGATCACAGTTGGGGATTCGGCGGAGCCGCATTTGGTAGAACCGATAATCTTGATGGTCTATTTAGTTTTAGTACCCGTGATGTTGGCAATATTCGTTATGGCGGCGGGGTAAAAGGCCAGAATGATGAGATTATCGGCAATATACTGACCAAAGGGACATGGAAAATTAATGACAACCAATCAATCGGTGGCGAACTTCGTTATTACCGTAATAAAGCTAATGAGCCACTGAACCCACAAACTGTCAAAACAGCAGATAAAACAGAACAAACTGATCGCACCACAACACAGCGTGATGTGCAACTGACTTACAAGTTAAATCCGGCAGAATATAACTGGTTAAATTTCAGAACAGATATTTACTATTCCAACATTAGTATTGATGCTAAAAGTAAAAAAAGTGGTTTTGAAGGCCGTAAACAAGAAACTTACGGTATAAAACTGGAAAACCGTTCTCACTTGAGTGCCAACTCCTTCGCTGCACATCAATTTACTTATGGTAGCGAACTATATAAACAGAAACAAAAACCAAGCAGCAATGATATAAATGGATTCCCGCATGCAGATATCCGTTTTGCATCCGGTTGGTTGCAAGACGAAATCACCATGCGTGACTTGCCGATTTCATTTATCGTCGGTACACGTTACGATAATTACAAGGCATCAAATGATAAATATAAATATAAAGATATCAATGCCGACAAATGGTCATCAAAAGGTGCTATCAGTATCACCCCAACAGATTGGTCGATGCTGTTTGCTTCTTACTCTCAGGCATTCCGTTCGCCGACAATGGGGGAGATGTATAACGACTCCAAACATTTTCCAGGTAATTACTGGAAGCCGAATCCTAACTTACGCCCTGAAAGCAATGAAACTCAGGAATATGGCTTTGGGCTCCGTTTCGATGATCTCTTTACCAGCAATGATGGCCTAAAATTCAAAGCCAGCTATTTTGATACCAAAGCAAAAGACTATATCGACACTTCCGTAGAGTTTAGGAAAGGATTTACGACTTCCTTGAATATCCCCAAAGCAAAAATTTGGGGCTGGGATGCATCAATGACCTATGATTCCGATTACTTCTCATGGGATCTGGCTTACAACCGTACAACTGGCAAAGACGAACAGACTGGCGAGACTATCAAAAGCCTCAGTCCTGATACGGTGACCAGCACACTAGATATTCCTCTTTCCAGTAGCGGTTTTTCTATTGGTTGGATCGGTAAATTTACTCAACGTACCCAGTTCATAGGCGTTAATGGTGACAAAGATGAACGTGGAAAAAAAATTACTCAATATGCAGGCTATGGCGTCAATGATTTCTACATTAGTTACCACGGTGAAGACCAGCTAAAAGGTGTAACGGCCTCTGTCGTACTCGGCAACGCTTTCGACAAGCAATATTACTCATCACTGGGTGCACCACAGAGTGGCCGCAATGCCAAACTGTTTGTCAGCTACCAGTGGTAAAGACTATCGGTGGTAAAGATTATCGATAGTAAAGACTATCGATGGTAAAGAATAGCAGCACTAATTTTTAACCTTTAACGCAGTTTTTTTAAGGAGCTAGTATCTGTGAATCAGTCACTTTATGAACGTTACCTACAGGCAAAAGCGGATAATAAAGCTAAATATGCACGCGACTTAGCCGCTTATCTTAATGTCAGCGAAGGAGAATTACTGCACAGTCGTGTCGGTATCGACGCAAAACGTCTGAACGTTGATGCTCCTACCCTGCTGCAAGAATTAGCAACAGTCGGTGAAACCAAGGCCATTACCCGCAATGATTTTGCTGTTCACGAACAGGTTGGCCGTTACGAAAACACGAAGTTCAGCCAGCATGTTGGTCTGATCCTCAATCCGCGTGAACTGGATTTACGTATGTTCTTTGAACATTGGAGCTGTGTTTTCTCTCTGGCAGAACCTACGAAAAATGGTATACGTCACAGTATCCAGTTCTTTGATCGCCAGGGTGATGCTCTGCACAAAGTGTATACAACAGAACATACTGATATGACTGCATGGGAAGCCCTGATTGAAAAATATCAGACAGATAAAAACCCGGTGCTGGAAGTGAAATCTGAAGAAGCCCCTGAATATGCAGAAGTGACTGAAGAGCTGAAAACACAATTGGATGAAGAGTGGCGTGCAATGACCGATGTTCACCAGTTCTTCATCATGATGAAACGTCATAATCTGAATCGCCAGCAGATTTTCAATGCTGTCAAAGATGATTTGGCTTACCGTGTAGAGAATTCCGCCTTGACTCAGATCCTTGAAGTTGCACACAAAGATCAAAATGAAATTATGATCTTCGTTGGAAATCGCGGTTGTATCCAGATCTTTACGGGTAAACTTGAGCGTCTGATGCCGTATCAGGAAGAAAACTCTTCCCTGAAGTGGGCTAATATTTTTAATCATAACTTCACGTTGCACCTGATTGAAAGTGCTATTGCTGAAAGCTGGATCACACGCAAGCCAACAACAGATGGTTTCGTCACCAGCCTTGAGTTGTTCGATGCGGATGGCAACCAAATCGCCCAACTGTATGGTCAGCGTACCGAAGGTACTCCTGAGCAGGCACAGTGGCGCGAACAAATTGCCGCACTACCTAAACTGCAACCAGAAAAGGAAACTTGTGTAGCATGAAAAAGTGGCTTCTAACATTTATGCTTGCCATCTCCTCCAGTGCGTTTTCTGCTGACTCTGCTGAACGTATTGTCACAATTGGCGGTGATGTGTCTGAAATCGTTTTTGCACTTGGCGAAGGACAGCATGTTGTTGCCAGGGATAGTACCAGTCAAAACCCTAAAGAAATACTCTCATTACCAGATGTGGGGTATATGCGAATGCTGAATTCAGAAGGAATTTTGTCTATGCGCCCGTCACTGGTTATCACTAGTGAATTGGCCCAACCTTCTCTGGCACTCAAACAAATCGAAGATTCCGGTGTGAAAGTTATTAAAGTGACCAGTAAAGCCTCGTTAGAAGCCATTCCTGAAAAAATCAAGACCGTCGCCAAGGCGGTCAACCAGGAAAAACGTGGTGAAAAGCTAATCACTCAATATCAACAACAATTGGCTACAATCACTACGTCAGACATTCCTACAAAAGTGATGTTTGTTATGAGTCACGGAGGGATTATGCCAATGGCCGCCGGCCAACAAACCGCGGCGGATAAGATTATTCATGCCATTGGTGCCAAAAATGCCATGCAGGGATTCAAAGGATACCGCCCTTTATCACAGGAAGGTGTTATCGCCAGCCAGCCGGATTTGCTGCTGGTTAGCACCGAGGGGCTGAAAACGCTAGGTGGTGTGGATAAACTGTGGCAACTTCCGGGTTTGAACTTTACTCCGGCAGGAAAGAAAAAACAGGTTGTTGTTGTGGATGAAATGAGCTTGCTCGGATTCGGTATCCACACCCCGGAAGTGATGAAACAAGTCCGTGAAGCTGCGGAGAAAGTGCAATGAGTCGTACTCAATCCCCCAGTTTTGGTTTGATGTTACTGGGCATATTGCTATTTATTCTGGCAATCAGTTCAGCCAATATGGGGGCATTGCCTCTTTCTTTTAAAACTCTGTGGGAATCCTCTTTGGATGACCCACAGTGGCAAATCTGGTTAAATATCCGGCTACCACGCATTCTATTGGCGATTCTGATTGGCGGTGCGCTGGCTGTTTCCGGTGCCATAATGCAGGGTTTATTTCGTAACCCTCTTGCTGATCCCGGATTATTGGGGATCAGCAGTGGTGCTGCACTGACTGTGGCAATCATTATTGTTGTGCCCACTTTTTTGCCTTTCTCTTTACCAGACAACATGCTATCTGAAAATATTGCGTTGTATGGTCATGTTATTGCAGCTTTTGGTGGTAGTTTATTAGTCTCATTACTGATCTTTTCATTAAATAAATATAGCCACGGTAATTTATCGAAATTGCTGCTTGCAGGTATCGCTATTAATGCACTGTGCATGTCATTTATCGGTGTATTGAGCTATATCAGTAATGATCAGCAATTACGTCAATTTACCATTTGGATGATGGGTTCACTGAGCCAGATTGAATGGCCGACACTGATTATTGCCGCTTCTATTATTATTCCTGTCAGCCTGTTAGCACTCAGTCAATCACGAAAACTCAATCTATTGCAATTGGGCGATGAAGAAGCCCACTATTTAGGCATTAATGTTCAACAAACGAAATTTCAATTACTGCTGCTTAGTGCCTTGCTGATTGGCTGTGCGGTCGCATTGAGTGGTGTTATCGGTTTTATTGGTTTGGTTATTCCCCACCTTGCCAGATTGCGGTTTGGTGGTGATCATTCCTGGTTACTACCAATATCAACACTGGGTGGTGCATGTCTTTTGTTAACTGCGGATACATTAGCCAGAACGTTAGTTGCTCCCGCCGAAATGCCAGTTGGTCTTATTACCGGTTTAATTGGTGCACCTTATTTCTTAGGGTTAATCCTTAAACCTTCAAAAGGCCGTTTGTAATGGAGCCGATAATGTCAAAAAGTTTACTTGAAGCCAAAAATCTGAATTACTTCATTGGGCAGCGCCAAATCATCAAAGAGGTTTCGCTCTCTATCCATCAAGGAGAAGTGGTTGCAATTATTGGTCCCAATGGCGCAGGTAAATCCACGCTATTACGGCTGTTAACCGGTTATGTTTCACCAAACAGCGGCGAATGCCTGTTACAAGGAATTCCCCTGCCCCAATGGCCAACCCAAAAACTTGCACGGATCCGTGCAGTAATGCGGCAATACAGTTCACTTTCTTTTCCTTTCAGCGTGGAAGAAATTATTGCAATGGGACGAGTCCCCCATGAAAACGCTCATAAACAAATTGCTATTGATGAAGCAATTGCATTAACAGAGTGTGAAGAACTGAGGCATCGGAATTATCAGCAACTCTCTGGTGGAGAACAGCAACGTGTTCAATTGGCAAGGACTCTGGCTCAACTCTGGCATCCAGAGCCAACAGAGTCCTGTCTGTTTTTGGATGAGCCAACCTCAGCATTGGATCTTTACCACCAACAGCATACATTGCGACTTGTTCATAACCTGACCCGTCAACACCCTCTTGCTGTTTGCTGCGTATTGCACGATCTAAATCTGGCTGCACTCTATGCGGATAAAATTATCCTATTACATCAAGGAAAGTTAGTTGCATCCGGCACACCACAGGATGTCCTGCGGAATGATATCCTTAAACAATGGTATCGGGCTGATTTAGGCGTAACCCGGCATCCTGAAACTTACCAGCCGCAAGTTTACCTCCGGCAATAATGGCATATCAGAATACCTCGGAAGCTGATTAGACCTGGCATATGCTAAATTACGTAGTGAAATGCAGCTTGTGCATCATAAAGGAAAGATTGTTAATCGTGAGGTAAAATTCTCAGTCTTTTCTTTAATCATGTGATTTTTCATCCAAGCGTTTATCAATGATACGGATCGCAATTTCGCGCAATTTTTCTACACCAATAAAACCCACAGCTCCACCAAGCGCAGGTGACATGCTGCTGGGAATACCAACCAGTTCCAGCGCACTTGAGAATCCCCATGACAACGCCCCACATAAAAAAGGTTCAACCCAGCGTTTTTTTCGTTCTACACCGTCATAAAGCAGACGTCCATAACAGATCATAATAGCCAGCAAGGAACCGGATATCTGTGGCCAGGCATTTCTCAGGCTATCCATCAATTCAATCCATAAATCAGGGTGTTCTTTCATCATTAGTCCCATAATTGAATAATTGACGTCACAGATATAAAGCTTTCTGGCGATTCAATCACAGTTCCAGCCTGATATTTCTCAAATCAGAATCGGTAGACAGGGATTGATCCAGTACTGAGTGACGTTTTGTATATATCCATATTAACGTCAGCATAAGGCAACTACACTGTCATATACTTGTGCTCTGCTCAGTACTAAATCACACTGTCAAATGTTGCCCAAAATGTGCCACAGCTCATTAATTAGTTTCATCGCATTCATTTTTTCTCTGGTTACCACAATACTAATATCACGGCAGCGTTCTTCGGAATATTTTGATAGTACCTTGCCCCAACAGTACGCCTATAATAGTAAGAGTACTACCAATAAACTGAACTAAGTTGAACCTGTTCTCTACAATGATCTGTATCGTCAAGGCAAAAATAGGTACAAAATTAAAAAATATTGCTGTCTTACCTGCCCCACGAGTAGCAATGCCTATATTCCAAAAAAGATAAGCAAGAAAAGAACCTGCAATACCCATATAAATACTCGCCAAATGACTCTCAGATGATGCTGATAATAATGCAGGCACAGGAGATTCAACAAAAATTGCCACTATTACCAATATAATCATGCCAAAAAACATTGTCCAACTGGTGGTTTCAAGTGGAGTTGCTTCTGTAACAAAAACACGAATTCCAACGGTATAAATTGCCCAACCGAGACTCCCTGCAAAAATAATCAATACCCCTTTTTCTATATGAACCGCGCCACCAAGAATCAACTGACCATTGGTAATTACCAATACCACTCCAAGTAAACTAATAATCATTCCAACCACACGTATTATTTCAGGGAAACGGCGATTAATAATAGCTTCTAAGATATTGGCAGAAACTGGTGTCGTTGCCATTATTAATGCAGCAGTCACAGGATGTCCATGTTGGAGACCAACAAACAATGCTCCATTAAATCCCGCGATACCAATTCCTCCAAGAAAAATAAAAGCCAACCAGTTTTTCTTAAACGCCCTGCCATTAATTTTTCTTCTAAACATCATAAAAATGAAAATACCCAAGACAGCAAAAACAAAACGTTCACCAGAAGCTGTCCACGGAGGGAGATCTACAAGCACTATTTTAGTTACCGGAAAGTTTGAACCCCATAAAAATGTTGCAATTAACGTCAGAATAACCGCTAACTGTGGTGTTATCCGTATGTTCATGGCTTAGCTCTCTTAATTTTTAGAAAAATAATTGGGTTGTTTTTATTGAAATTATTGTGGCATAGTTCAAAAATGAAATATTTAGTCATAAGTAGAAGATAATTTTCCAAAAACGGAAATCATAATATGCAATCATTTAGTTGGGATGATATTCGAGTATTCCTGGCAGTCGCACAAACTGGAACTATCAGTAATGCATCAATGCTTCTTAGTGTTGGTATCGCAACGGTATCGAGAAAAATTGAACGGCTTGAAAAAACGTTCGGAATGCCTTTATTCCTCCGTCATCAGACAGGTTATCAGTTAACAGAAGATGGAAGGGAACTATTGGAAAAAGCCAAAGTAATGGAAATCGCTGCAAATTCATTTCTGACTGAAGTTGATATACGTACAAAAATCGCGGGTAAAGTCCGTCTCGCAACAACCGAACTTCTTGCTAACGATTTAATTATTCCTAATCTGTCAACCTTACAAAAAAACTACCCAGATCTGACGCTGGAAATCATTACTGATGTACATACTGTAAATCTTCATCGCCGTGATGCTGATTTAGCCCTTCGTCTTGTCAGACCTGAACAAGGCCATGTTACAGTGCGTCGATTAGGTATATTGGGTTTTGGATTATATGCCAGTAAGAAATATTTTATAAATTATCCAGATAAGATACCTGAAGGCATATATAACAACATCCATTTTATTAGTTGGACTGATGAATACCTGCAACTCCCATCATCTAAATGGACGGAGAAAATTTTGAAAGGCCGCCCACTCTCTATAGCTACAACTTCACTTTCAGGCCAAATTGCGGCAGTAAAAGCAGGTTTAGGATTGGCAATACGGTCATGTATTGAATGGTT